>PYVH01000271.1 GCA_003030785.1 Marinobacter sp. B9-2
CCCCCTGAACTACTCCAAATACCTGAGCTTCGGGAATTTGCTCCATCCAAATTGGTTTACTTGAACCCTGATTGGCACTCTCAAAAAGCGTCGTTGAGGTGTCAATCGCTGAACTTGAGCTTACTGTACTTGGAATCTCCTCCGATCTGACAAAACCTACGACCCGGTTGTTTCTCAAAAATACAAGCTCGCCATCCCTCATCTTCACAGAGGAGAACATCTTTTCTGGTACTTCTATAGCTAGTTCGCTGTATGGTTGAATGACCAATGACGATTGGGATGCGCAGCCGGAGAGAAGAAGTAAAAATGATAAAGCTAGGGCTATCCTTGCCATGGTGGGAGTCTCATCTCAATGTCGTTTCGATAGAGGATCTGAACTGGCCAGAACGAACAGTTCGGCAAATCCAGCTTACCTTCACTTCGTTCTGCAAAAAAGGTTTCCCTGCCTCGCGAATCAGGCGTAAAGCCCATTTTGTGATCCTGCGTGTTGGTTGTAGTAGGTCCTGTGGAGAAGGAACAGCATCAACCCATCTACTACAATCGACGGTTTCCACGAGCATATGGGCGATAGCGCGCACGGTTTCTTCGGTTACGCTGCTTTCAGTGAATCCTGAAGCAACAGAATGGCCGTAGAACGCCTTCATGATGGCTCTGATTTTATCAATGTCTTCGGCCGACAATTGACTATCCATTTTTTTCATCCCTGCAAAGGCAGAAGGACCCCTGCGGGGCCCTTCTGGCGTGATTACGCCTCGATCGGCGAACGCCAGTCGTCAGCACCGGAAGTACCGGCAACGGCGTGCTCCCAGGTTACCTTGCGGTAGGACAGGGAAACGGTGACCAGCTGGGTGAAGTCGGCGTTGCCGGCGTCCTGGCAGTGGGGCATGTTGCAGTTGATGTCGATGATGGTGGCATCTTCGAGGATGGTGGAGAAAAAGTGCTCCTGCTTGCCCTCAACAGAGGTGCGGTACCACTTCAGCTCGACCTTGGGCAGCATCTCGCCGGACGCCAGGGCGTTGTACATCAGCGGGGTGGCCTTGTTCAGGGCAGAGGTGAACTTGAACGGCTTGTGCACGCGCTGGCCGGATGGCTGACCGGACTGGGGATCGGTCGGTACGGTAACGACGTGGCTGAATT
>PYVH01000272.1 GCA_003030785.1 Marinobacter sp. B9-2
AGGGAGACTCTGAATAAGTCCCCAAAATCAGCGATAATACGGCCATCATCAACCGCATAGGATTCGTTGCCACCATGGATCAGATCACCTTCTCCGAAGCCGAGTACCAGACCAAGAAGCGCAAAACGCGTCGTGAGATCTTTCTGGAGCGGATGGACAAGCTGATTCCCTGGAAGCAATTGGAGAAGAAGGTAGCCCGTTATTACCCGAAGGGCCAGAATGGCCGGCCTCCCTATCCGCTGCCGGCCATGCTTCGAGTTCACTGCATGCAGCTGTTCTATAACCTGAGCGATCCGGCCATGGAAGACGCTCTGTACGAGATCGAATCCATGCGGCACTTCGCCGGTCTGAAGCTGGACCGCTTGCCGGATGAGACGACCATTCTCAACTTCCGGCATTTCCTGGAGCAGCACGGTCTTGGCAAGGCGCTGTTTAAAGAGGTGAACAAACACCTGGAGAAAAACGGCCTGATGCTGCGTGAAGGCAGCATCGTAGATGCGACCATTATCTCTGCTCCCAGCTCCACCAAGAACAGCAGCGGCAAGCGCGATCCTGAAATGCACCAGACCAGAAAGGGCAACGAATGGCACTTCGGCATGAAGATGCACATTGGTGTCGACGACACACTTGGTCTGATTCATAGCATCGATACCACCGCTGCCAACGTTCATGACATCGTACCCACCGACAAGCTGCTGCACGGTGAAGAACAACGAGTCTTCGGCGATGCCGGTTACCTTGGCATTCAAAAGCGAGATGAGCATAAGCACCGCGGGAACGTCTCCTGGTTCATTGCCAAACGACCTGGCACCCGCAAGAAGCTGGATGCGGACAAGCTGAAAGCCGAGAAAATAAAAGCGAGTGTTCGTGCCAAAGTCGAGCATCCCTTCCGGTACATCAAGCAGGTTTTCGGCTACAGCAAAGTCCGCTATCGCGGCTTGGCCAAGAACAACAACCGGCTGCATTTGCTGGCCGCGTTCAGCAACCTGCTGATTGGTGAAAAATACATGCTGGCGTAGGGCCAGTGTGCCTGTTTTCCGCCAAAATGGCGGGAAACGGGCAAAAAAACACATAAATAGCGGGAGAATAGCGTCTGAATTTTCGATTTTTTGCAGGCTAAAACCAGCATCGGCAAAAATCAGCGGTTATTCAGACCTTCCC
>PYVH01000273.1 GCA_003030785.1 Marinobacter sp. B9-2
CTGCCTTTTGCCGTCATGGGCAGGTAGAACTGTTCCACGTACTCACGCACCATCCGATTGGCGGAATACATCGCCGTTAACTGATCCATGCTGGCGCGCATACGTTGCAGCCACTTTCTGGGGATGCCGTCGCTGTCCACCTTATAGAAGCAAGGAACCACCTCATTTTCCAGCAGATCAAACAGCTCATCCCTGTCTGAAAGATCGTGATCGTGGTTGTTTGAACCACTGAGCTCATCGAAGGTAGCGCCGGGTCGGATGGCCCAGCCCACATCGGGATTCCAGGCCTCTGCCCACCAGCCATCGTACTGGGACAGGTTCAGGCCACCGTTAACCAGCACCTTCATACCACTGGTGCCACAGGCCTCCCAGGGGTGCCGTGGGCAGTTCAGCCAGACATCCACACCCTGGATCAGCTGGTTGGCCACGCCCAGGTCATAGTCTTCAATGAACACCACCTTTCCTTCCACATCCGGCCTTCGTGAGAACGCCTTCCACTGTCGGATGATTTCCTTGCCAGGGCGATCATAGGGGTGAGCCTTGCCAGCAAGCACAATCTGGATGGGGCGATCCCTGCTCCCGAGAAGCCCTAGCAACCTTTCCTGGTCTTTGAGCAGAAGATCCGGTCGTTTGTACTCGGTAAAGCGCCGGGCAAAGCCCAGCGTCAGAGTCTCGTGATCCAGCAAGAGACCGCAGGCGGCTGCGTGATTAGTTCCCGGCTTCTGCTCGCAATGCTGGCTTGCGAGCCGTCGGCGCAGGTAAGCGACCAGTCGGGTCCGTTGCAGGCGCCTCATCTCCCACAAGGCTTCGTCGGTGACGTCTGTCATCGGGCAGGATTTCTGGAGCGGCCGGCGCCAGCGGTCTTTGCCGCAGGCGCGGGTCCAGATAGCGTCGGATTCCGGTGAATCCCAGCTGGGCGTGTGGATGCCATTGGTTACATAGTCTGCTGGAATATCCGCGGCCGGCCAGCGCGGGAAGAACGGCTGGAAAATGGTCTGGGTAACCTTTTGGTGGATGCGGCTGACACCGTTGAACCGGCCACTCATAT
>PYVH01000274.1 GCA_003030785.1 Marinobacter sp. B9-2
TTGATGAAGCCTTCCTTTCTGATCACTGGGTCAGATTTGCTCTTTAACAAATTGGACGAGATAGAACACGATTGATGGATTCCATTATCTCCGGAATTCATGAATCAGAGTGATAACGATTTCAAGCGTTATCCGGTGTTGTCGTTGAAGTGGTTGTTATATCGCTTCAAGGAACTGTCTCCACTTATTGATGCCCTGGTTTACCAGGTTATCGATGAATGGAACGCAGTTGTCTTGGGGTTATATAGTCAAGCAACTAAGCGCATACGGTGGATGCCTTGGCAGTCAGAGGCGATGAAAGACGTGGAAGCCTGCGATAAGGTTCGGGGAGCTGGCAAACAAGCTGTGATCCGGGCATTTCTGAATGGGGAAACCCACCGACTTTCGGGTCGGTATCTTACACTGAATCCATAGGTGTAAGAGGCGAACCGGGGGAACTGAAACATCTAAGTACCCCGAGGAAAAGAAATCAACCGAGATTCCCTAAGTAGCGGCGAGCGAACGGGGATTAGCCCTTAAGCTAAACAACTGGTAGGAGAAGGCTCTGGAAAGTGCCGCCATAGTGGGTGATAGCCCCGTATCCGAAACCTGAGTTTAGTGAAATCGAGTAGGACGGGACACGTGATATCCTGTCTGAACATGGGGGGACCATCCTCCAAGGCTAAATACTCCTGACTGACCGATAGTGAACCAGTACCGTGAGGGAAAGGCGAAAAGAACCCCTGTGAGGGGAGTGAAATAGATCCTGAAACCGTATGCGTACAAGCAGTCGGAGCGGACTTGTTCCGTGACGGCGTACCTTTTGTATAATGGGTCAGCGACTTATGTTCAGTGGCGAGGTTAACCGTTTAGGGGAGCCGTAGGGAAACCGAGTCTGAATAGGGCGATTTAGTCGCTGGGCATAGACCCGAAACCGGGCGATCTATCCATGAGCAGGTTGAAGGTGCCGTAACAGGCACTGGAGGACCGAACCCACTGTCGTTGAAAAGCCAGGGGATGACTTGTGGATCGGAGTGAAAGGCTAATCAAGCCCGGAGATAGCTGGTTCTCCCCGAAAGCTATTTAGGTAGCGCCTCGGACGAATACCACAGGGGGTAGAGCACTGTTTCGGCTAGGGGGTCATCCCGACTTACCAACCCGATGCAAACTCCGAA
>PYVH01000275.1 GCA_003030785.1 Marinobacter sp. B9-2
TGCGTGCCGGCATGATTCGTAAACTGGCCGCCGGGCTTTACACCTGGTTGCCGATGGGCCTGCGCACCCTGCGCAAGGTTGAGCGGATCGTTCGGGAAGAAATGGACAAGAGTGGTGCTCAGGAAGTGTTGATGCCGGCGGTTCAGCCGGCCGAACTCTGGGAAGAATCCGGGCGCTGGACACAGTACGGCGGCGAACTGCTGCGAATGAAAGACCGGCACGGCCGGGATTTCTGTTTCGGGCCGACCCACGAAGAGGTGATTACCGACCTGATCCGGAACGAGCTGAGCAGCTACAAGGAACTGCCGGCCAATTTCTACCAGGTACAGACCAAATTCCGGGACGAGCGTCGCCCCCGGTTTGGCGTCATGCGGGCCCGGGAATTCCTCATGAAGGATGCCTACTCGTTCCACCTGAACGCAAAATCCCTGAACGACACCTATGAGCTGATGCACCGCACCTACTGCGCCATCTTCGACCGGTTCGGCCTGGATTACCGTGCGGTGCAGGCGGATTCCGGCGCCATTGGCGGCAGCGCATCCCACGAGTTCCATGTACTCGCCTCCTCCGGCGAAGACGATATCGTATTCAGCACAGAGAGCGATTACGCGGCCAATATCGAGAAGGCAGAGGCGGTAGCGCCCGGCGGAGATCGCCCTGCTCCGGCCGAGGAGATGAAAGAAGTCGCCACGCCGGACCAGAAAACCATCGAGGCGGTGTCAGCGTTACTGGGCATTAATCCCACCCGCACGGTCAAGACTCTGCTGGTGAAGGCCGAGGCGGACGAAGAAGGCAAGTCCGGCCTGGTTGCACTGGTTCTGCGCGGCGATCACACCCTCAACGAAATCAAGGCCGAAAACCTGGCCGGCGTCGCCGAGCCTCTGACCATGGCCACCGATGAGGAAATCGAACAGGCCGTTGGTTGCAAGGCCGGGTCTATCGGACCGGTAAAGCTCAACGTACCGGTAATTGTTGACCGCAGTGCTGCCCACCTGGCGGACTTTGTCTGCGGCGCCAACCGGGAAGGCTTCCACCTGACCGGCGTGAACTGGGACAGAGACGCAACGCTTGATCGTGTGGAAGACCTTCGCAACGTGGTTGAGGGAGACTCCAGCCCGGACGGCAAGGGCACTCTGGAAATCCGTCGCGGCA
>PYVH01000276.1 GCA_003030785.1 Marinobacter sp. B9-2
CGACTGAAGCCGCCGCCATGGGTGTTCTCGGCGCCCTGATTTCCGCCGCCGTGTATCGGCAGTTCAAGTGGAGCATTCTGAAGGAAGCTGCGATCCGCACCTTCAAGCTCACCGGCATGATCATGTGGATCCTGTTCGCCGCCCACGCGTTCAGCGCTGCGTACCAGAGCATGGGTGCCCAGGAGCTGATCGAGGGCCTGATGAACATGGTGCCCGGCGGCCCCTGGGGCATCATCATCGCCATGATGGTGATCGTGTTCCTGCTGGCCATGGTGCTGGATCCGGTGGGTATCATGCTGATCACCCTGCCGGTGTTCATGCCGATCGTGGAATCCCTGGGTTTCGATCCGATCTGGTTCGGCATCCTGTTCGTGATCAATATGGAAATCGGCTACATGACGCCACCCTTCGGCTTCAACCTGTTCTACCTGAAGGGCATCGTGCCGCCGTCGATCACCATGAAGGATATCTACAAGTCGATCATTCCCTTCGTGATTGTGGAGATCATCGGCATCATCCTGATCATGATATTCCCGGAAATTGCCACATGGCTGCCGGATCTGTTTTTCTGAGCCTGGGCACAGCAAAAATTTGGCAGTGAATCCGTGAAAGCGCTACTCTCATAGGGCTCCCGGCATAAGGAATCCGGGGCCCAACACAAGGAGAGACGCTTATGCGCGGCCCATTATCTGCCTCAATCCACACCGCAGTCATCACCACCCTGTTTACCCTGCTCGGATTGTTTTCGATCTCGGCCATGGCCGCGCTCATTTCTTGCTGGGCAGCCGGACTCTGCTGCTCCATCTCGATGGCCATCCAGGCCTGGAAGATCCGGTCGCCGGTTGCCGCCCACTCTTCAAGGCTACCGAAGCCGTGGTCCTGCACCAGATCCTCGAGCTGACCATAGGCCTGGTGACCTTCCAGTTCCTTCAGCGAATCGGAAAAAATGCGTGAGAAGTCGGGCATGGTGCCATCGTTCTGGCTGTCCATGTCGTCACTGAGGTCCTCAAATTCAGGCTCCAGCTGTTCGGCAGCCTTAAGACTGTCGATAAACGATGAGATGGTCTGGTCGGACAGGCCCTGGGCCTGGGTGCCCGCGGAAAACAATGCGAGCAGGGTAAACAGGGTGGTGATGACTGCGGTGTGG
>PYVH01000277.1 GCA_003030785.1 Marinobacter sp. B9-2
TGGCGGGGTGTGATTCCAGTCCCGATTCATCTGCAGCCAACAGTGCCGGACACAGTGCGCCGACGGCCACTACCGGCCAGGCCAATCAGGAGGTTCTTGATCAGCGACCCTTCGACAACCGTGATGATTTCGAAAATGCCCGTCGGGGCCTGATTGCCCAGGATCCGGATCTTGTTATCGATCATCTTGAGGGTGGTGAAGTCTGGGACATGCCGGCCTATGACTTTATCGATAAGGACGGAGAGAACGCGCCATCCTCGGTAAACCCCAGTCTCTGGCGGCAGGCTGCCCTCAACAATATTCACGGCTTGTTCAGGGTGACCGACGGGCTTTACCAGATCCGGGGTTACGATCTGGCAAATATGTCGATCATCGAGGGCGATACCGGGTGGATACTGGTGGACCCGCTGACCGCCCGGGAGACTGCCAGCAAAGCGTTCCTGTTTGCCCGTGAACACCTCGGCGAAAAGCCGGTGCGGGCGATTCTTTTTACCCACAGCCACATTGATCACTTTGGCGGCGTGCAGGGCATTCTCCAGCACCTTTCGGACGAGGAAAAAGCCAACCTGCGCATTATTGCGCCAGCCGGCTTTGAGGAAGAGGCAACCAGCGAGAACATAATCGCCGGCCCTGCGATGACACGGCGGGCCATGTTCATGTATGGCAAGCGTCTGGAGAGGAATGAGCGCGGCCACGTTGGCACGGGGCTGGGTAAAGGACCGGCGTTCGGCACCTTTGGCTTCGCCCCGGCGACGGATCTGATCAGCGAGACCGGCACGGAACTGGCCGTGGATGGTGTGTCCATGGAGTTCCAGATTGTCTCCGGTTCCGAAGCGCCTGCAGAATTCACCTTCTATCTTCCTGAGCAGAAGGCCTTTTGCGGTGCCGAGCTGGTCAGCCGCAATATGCACAACATCTATACCTTGCGGGGTGCCAAGGTTCGGGATGCCCGGCTCTGGAGCAGCTTTATTGATGAGGCAAAAACCCGATTCTCAGACGCTGATGTGTATTTTGGCAGCCATCACTGGCCGCTGTG
>PYVH01000278.1 GCA_003030785.1 Marinobacter sp. B9-2
ACGGGCGTATCCGCGTCGATTGATGGTTCCGGCGGCGCGGCTCCCTCAGCCGCGGCCGCGGCTTGGGGTGCTGCACGCGGCGGGGTCGGAACCTTGTCACTAACCTGCGGTTTAGGGACAGGTTGTACCCCCGCCACCCCCTGCGTTTGCGCAACGCTTTGAACATCTGCCGTAGCAGCGATTGGTTGCTGTGCCGCTACTGCTGTCGCGGGGGCAGCAACGGGCTGCGGCACGCCAGAGGTTTGCAGTGCGGGTGCCGCGATTTTAACATCGGTTTTCGCTTCGACAGGGGATGGCACCGTAGGTGCAGCCGTTTCGGGCGCGACCTTAACAGGGCCCTGCGTTACATTGGCCGCTACCGCGTCAGCGGCCAATGGTGGCGCGGCCAACGGCAACTGGGGGTCTGCGTCGCCCGCGACACCTTGCACGAGTGCCTGTGGCACAGCGACTGCGGGGGCGCTGACCGTGGTTGCGGTGGTTACTTGCCCAGTTGCTTGAACGGTAGCCCCCTCGCCCGTCGGTTGGGCGGCCGACATCAGACCGGTGAAGGACGCCTCCATCGACAGGGCCGTCGGATCGCCCGCTTGCTCTGTGGTCGGGGAAAGCCCCAGCACATCTGCCATCCCTTCGGGGGTGGTATCGTCACTACCCAGCAGAATAGGCTCACCATCGGGGCCGAGGGTGAAGGGCGGCACCGCAGCACCTGCCTCGCCAATTGCGACGGTTCCCATCAGCGCGGCGAACCCTTCCGGCACGGCGCTAGAGCCCTTGCCGGTTTTCACGCCAGCCTGCCCCGTCATCAATGCGGATAAAGCGACATTCATCTCAGTGCATCTTGCTTGTCATGACGCCGCGCGCCGCGAGCTCATACTTCAACCGCGACATCGCGCGGCGTTCGATCTGGCGCAGCTTGGCGGGGGTGACCTCCATCCGCGTGGCAAGATCCTGAATGCTTTCGGGGGGCTGCTGCAAGGTCCGCGCCCGCAACACCTCGCGGTCCATCGGTTGAAGCCGTTCCATCGCCTCAAGCAATCGCGCGCGGATCAGGGTTTGCGACGACTGCGCGATCACGGCCTCTTCGGGGTTGGGGTCTTCCGACGCAAGCAGCGCGAAGCTGTCATCATCATCAATGGAATGCTGCA
>PYVH01000279.1 GCA_003030785.1 Marinobacter sp. B9-2
GGCGTTCACCTGTTTGCCGCCATCATGGTTGCGCTGGGTACCTTTATCTCCTCCTTCTGGATTCTGTCCGCCAACAGCTGGATGCAGACCCCGGCGGGCACCGAACTCCGTGATGGCGTCTTTTATGTGACTTCCTGGAGTGAGGCTATCTTCAACCCCTCCTTCCCCTATCGTTTTGCTCACATGGGGCTGGCCTCATTCCTGACCGGTGGCTTCGTGGTGGCCGGCGTGAGTGCCTGGTATCTGCTGCTGGGTCGCGAGGTTGAGGCCAACAAGAAAGCCCTGTCCATGTGCCTGTGGCTGCTGCTGTTCATTGCCCCTGCCCAGGCGGTACTGGGTGATTTCCACGGCCTGAACACTCTGGAGCATCAGCCCACCAAAGTGGCGGCGATGGAAGGTAACTGGGAAACCTCCCGCAATGTACCGTTGCTGCTGTTTGCAATTCCCGATCAGGAAAACCAGCGCAACCTTTACGAGATCGGCATTCCCAGCCTGGCCAGTTTCATTCTCACCCATGAGTGGGACGGTGAGGTGCCGGGCGTGAGCGCGGTGCCTGTTGAGGAGCAGCCACCGGTGGCGATTGTGTTCTGGTCGTTCCGGATCATGGTGGGTATTGGCCTGCTGATGATCGCGTTTGCCGTGGCAGGGTTGATCCTTCGGGCCGGTGGCCGCTACTGGCGTACAGGCTGGTTCCTGCAGGGCATGCGTTTTATGAGTATTGCGCCCTTCCTGGCGGTGCTAACCGGCTGGTTCGTAACCGAAGTGGGCCGGGCGCCCTGGCTGGTGTACGGCCAGATGACCCAGGCGGAGGCACTTACCCCGTCACTCACCGGTGGTATGGCACTGTTCACGCTCATCGGCTATATCGTGGTGTACGCTCTGGTGTTCTCTGCCGGCGTGTACTATCTGATGCGAGTGCTGTATGTCGGTCTTGAAGACCGGGCTGAAGACGAGCACGAGGCCGAGCGGCCCAAACGTCCCTTCTCTGCTGCGCATGTGCCTTTTGAGATTGAAGATGACGAGCGTCAGGGTAAACCGGCCAGCCAGGGAGGTCACTGATTATGGAACTGTTCGATCTGCCCCTTATCTGGGCATTCATTATTGGCTTCGGCATCATCATGTATGTGCTGATGGACGGGTT
>PYVH01000280.1 GCA_003030785.1 Marinobacter sp. B9-2
CACCTACACCGCACCGGACGGCGGCGAACTGAGCTGTCGAGCAGGTTACGGGCCCATTCGATAACTTTGGCACCGCGAACCGGGTTGTAACCACGGCCTTTTTCAGCGCCGTCTTCCTCGGAAATGGCATCGGTACCGTACAGGGCATCGTAAAGGCTGCCCCAGCGCGCGTTCGCGGCGTTGAGAGCAAAACGGGCATTCATGATCGGAACCACCAGCTGCGGGCCCGCCATGGTTGCCACTTCCGGATCCACATTAGAGGTGGAGATCTTGAACTCGGACGGCTCGTCAACCAGGTAACCGATGTCTTTCAGGAAAGACTTGTACTCGGCCATGTCCAGCTTCTGGCCCTTGTGATCGCGGTTCCAGCTGTCCATTTTTTCCTGAATCGCATCACGCTTGGCCAGCAACTCACGGTTGCGTGGCGCCAGCTCGTTCACGATCTTGTCAAATTCTGCCCAGAATTTGTCGGCATCGATTCCGGTGCCCGGGATGGCTTCGTTGTTCACGAAATCATACAGATTCTTTGCGACCTGAATGCCGCCGACTTGTACGCGTTCTGTCATCGTTGTCTGCCTCAGTGGGTTACGTTTCCCGACTCCCCCTTCATCTTGAGGGGGCATTCTAATTTGAGCGCCGCATTGTAAGGGAAAATCCTTACAAGATCATTCCTGCGCGCGCAAAACTGGTCTGACCAACCAGCCGTTCCCGGAAATTCATGCTTTACGCCAGGTCGTCCCCTCTCGGGAATCGTCCAGAATAATACCTTTTTCGAGGAGCTCGTCGCGGATCCGGTCGGCCTCGGCAAAATTCTTCGCCTTGCGGGCATCAGCCCGGGCCTGTATCAGCGCTTCTATGTCGTCGGCGCTGAGCTCACCACCCGTGTCCGCCTGGAAGAAGGCCTCGGGGTCCTGCTGCAGCAGGCCAAGTACGCCACCGAGTCTTACCAGCACCGCTGCGCTGCGCTTCGCGTCTTCTTCGTGACCGTCCCGACGATGCTGGTTGATCTCGTTAGCGACGGCGTGCAACACCGCAATTGCGCCTGCGGTGTTGAAATCATCATCCATCGCTTCGGCGAACCGCTGGTCGTACTCTGTTTCCGGCACATCCGCTGCTTTAGCGGGCACAATGAGATC
>PYVH01000029.1 GCA_003030785.1 Marinobacter sp. B9-2
GCAGCTCCGATAAGGTCGGTTGAACAATGCCTACATTATAAATGATGTCCGCTTACTTTTGTACTTTTTAGTAAACCCTGACACAAAAACAAATACTCCGGGAGATAGTTATGTCTGTCACTTCATCAGATGCCGCCAGCCATTCAGGAGCGCTTGAAGGTTCAAACGCCCAACGCGGGCTCTGGTCATCACGTCTTGCCTTTATTCTTGCCGCCACCGGCTCCGCCGTAGGCCTGGGTAATATCTGGAAATTCCCTTATGTGACCGGTGAGAACGGGGGCGGCGCCTTTGTTCTGGTTTATCTGCTGTGCATCGCGGTCGTCGGTATTCCGATCATGATGGCGGAAGTCATGATCGGCCGTCGCGGTGGTCGAAGCCCCGTCAAGAGCCTGAGCCTGATTGCCGAACGGGACCGCCTCAACCCGGTCTGGAAGGTGGTCGGTGCCATCGGCATTCTGGCGGGTTTCCTGATTCTTTCGTTCTATTCGGTCATTGGCGGTTGGGCGATTTCCTACGTTGGCACAACCGCCAGCGGCCAGATTGCCGGTCAGTCGGCAGATGCCATCGGCGCGATCTTCTCCGGCCTTCTCAGCGATCCCACCACCCTGCTCGCCTGGCATACGCTGTTCATGGCGCTGGTGATGGTTGTGGTTGTGCGGGGGGTTCGCTCGGGCCTTGAGCGGGCGGTCAGCATCCTGATGCCGGCCCTGTTCGTGCTCCTGCTGATTGTCGTGGGCTATGCGATGACAACCGGACACTTCGGCCAGGCTGCTGCGTTCCTGTTCCAGCCGGATTTCTCCAAACTCACAACGTCCGGGATCCTGGTGGCGCTGGGCCACGCATTCTTCACCCTGAGCCTGGGTATGGCGGTGATGATGGCCTATGGCTCCTACCTGCCCAAGAATATTTCCATCGCCAAGACCTCCATAACTGTATCGGTCATCGACACCGGTGTGGCGCTGCTTGCAGGTCTGGCCATTTTCCCGATCGTGTTCGCCAACGGCCTTGAGCCAGGCGCCGGCCCGGGCCTGATCTTCCAGACCCTGCCGCTGGCCTTCGGTCAGATGCCCATGGGTTCCCTGTTCGGCACCCTGTTCTTTGTCCTGCTGATCTTTGCCGCCTGGACATCCGGGATTTCACTGCTGGAACCCATCGTGGAATGGCTTGAGGAGCGTAAAGGCATGAACCGCACCGTCAGCACACTGGGCGCAGGTTTTGTCTGCTGGGGACTGGGTATCGCCTCGATTCTGTCCCTGAACCTCTGGGCTGACTTCGCTCCCCTCGGCTTTGTGCCCATGCTGGAAGGCAAGACCATCTTCGATCTGCTGGACTTCTTCACCGCCAACATCATGCTGCCGCTGGGTGGTTTGCTGGTTGCCCTGTTTGCAGGCTGGGTGATGTCGCGCGAGGCCATGGAGAAGGAACTGGCCCTGTCACCGGGCATGTTCAATCTTTGGCTGATCACCGTGCGCTTTGTGACTCCGGTGGCCGTGGCTGTGGTGTTTATCTACAACCTGATGTAACCACCGCTATAACTGATCGAGGGAGGCCTTCAGGGTCTCCCCGATCCTTGCGTTCAACTTCAGATCCACCAGATCTTCAGCCCGAGTCCGCCCCAAGTTCAGGGTGGCAATGGGCTTGTTCCATTCGTTGGCGTACCGGCAGAAACGGAAGCCGGAATACACCATCAACGACGAACCAATCACCAGAAGGCCATCACTGGCTTTGAGCGTATCCAGGGCCGAATACACCCGGTCTTTGGGAACAAAATCACCAAAAAACACCACGTCCGGCTTCAGAATCCCCTCGCACTTCGGGCAGTCCGCCAGCCGGAAATCCTCGAAATCTACATCCAGATCGGCATCGCCATCCGGTGCCGTATCGGCGGTATATTTCTGGAACCCAGGATTCAGATCCGCGCAGCGATCGTGCACTTCATCCCGCGGGCAACGGTAACCGCAACTCATGCACACCACCTCATCGGCCCGCCCGTGCAGATCTGTCACCGCCCGGGTGCCGGCCTTCTGGTGCAACCGATCCACGTTCTGGGTAACCACCAGGCTGCTGTGGTTGAGCAGTTCCAGGTCAGAGATGTAATGATGGGAAGGGTTGGGCCTGGCATTACGCATCACCGGCCAGCCAATCAGGCTGCGACCCCAGTAGCGTTGGCGGGTGTAAACATCTTCCATGAACGCCTTGTGCTGAACCGGCTGCTTGCGCTTCCACGCACCATCGCCATCCCGGTAATCCGGAATACCGGAATCCGTACTGACCCCGGCACCAGTCAGTATCAGCAAGCGAGGGTGGCGATGGATAAACTCCGCCAGCAACGCCCCGGCCTCGCCCGGTTCATGCAGCACCGGCGGCTGATCCGGCTCAGGCAGACGCTGGCTGGAGCTGAAGGGTCGGCTGCGGTGCGTGGTTAAAGACATACAGACTCCGGTTTCTCAACCCGGCTTGCGGGCCACATACACGGTGTTGAACGATTCCCTGTTCTGAAATGGATTGAAGAAGGATACGACATGGCAGGCCACATCGGTGAACACCTCGTTGAGAACGGCCATGAACTCGTCGTCCTCGCCCTCGTTCGACCACATGGCAAACACCCCTCTGGGCTTCAGTTGCCGGGCCATCAGACGCAGGTTGTTGGCGGTGTAGAAGCTGGCACTGGAATCGTGCAGCAGCGCCCGGGGGGAGTGGTCGATGTCCAGGAGGATGGCATCGAATTGTTTGCCGGGGCTCTCCGGATCAAAACCACCAACCTCAGGATCCGCAACCGCAAGGTCGAAGAAGCTGCCATGCACGTATCGGTTTCGCGGATCGCCGTTCAGGTCTTTACCCAGAGGCACCAACTCCTGCTGATGCCAGCCGATGACCGGCTCCAGGTATTCAACCACCAGCAACTCGGCAACCCGCTCATGCCTGAGCGCCGCCACCGCGGTGTAACCCAGGCCCAGACCACCGACAACCACACTGAGGTCGTCACCCTCGGTTTCCCCCAGCCCGATATCCGAGAGGGCCACTTCGGCATCCACGAACATACTGGACATCAGGAATTCCTCGCCCAGCTTCACCTCGTAGATATCCCGGTCGCCAATTGCCGGAATCCGCCGCCGGCGAAGAGTGATCTCACCAATCACCGAAGGCTGGCTGTCAATTTGCTCGAAAAGCAGTCCCATTAATTCCAACTCTTATGTTTTAGCTGAAAACGATACCCCTGAGTTCGTCGCTACCAGCCTTAAAGTCCGTGCCAGGAGCAGCTGGGAGGGCCCTTTCAAAACACGCTCCTTGCGGCACATCCATGTGACGCTTGGGCTCCGCCATCCCTGGCTCCGCACAGTTTTGAAAGGGCCCTCCCAGCCGCTCCTACCGCATACTCCCCGGTCCGCTATGGATTAGGCACCTCAAGACACGACTTTAAAATCCGCTGCATCTTCTCTGCACCCAGCTTCTCCATCAACCCAATGTTTTGCTCGGGGATCGCATCGACATCAGGATAACTGTCAATCGCCGCTTCCAGACTGGCTTCCCGCAAAAGGTGCAGCATGGGAAATGGCGACCGATTGGTGTAGTTCTCCGCCGCATCAGGCTCGGTGCCCGCAAACTGGTAATCCGGGTGGAAACTGGCGATCTGGTACACCCCTTCCATCTCCAGATACGCCAACAAACCATCTGCCGCATCCAGAAACTCATTGTAGGGCCCGAAATCCTGCAATACAGCCGGATGAATCAGGAGTGTGGTTTCAATCTCCGGCTCGTCTTCCAGCCTCTGAAGCTCCGAGTGCAGGGCCTGTAACAGCTCGTCTTCCGTTTCGGCTTCCGACACCACAAACCGAACCCGGTTGCGGACCAGTTCCCGTTTGGCAAACGGGCACAAGTTGTAGCCGACGACCACGTCCTCGACCCATTTCCGGGTAGCGCTAATTACTTCAGTCTCGCCCATGTTTTTCCGTATCCGTTGTTTGATTTGAGGCTCACTCACAGTTTGGAGCGGGCGTGTGGGACTGGCTTTCCAAAACTGTGCGGAGCCAGGGATGGCGGAGCCCAAGCGTCACATGGATGTGCCGCAAGGAGCGTGTTTTGAAAAGCCAGTCCCACATGGCCGCCAGCACCCAAGCCTAAGTCTCAGAGGTACCCCTGACTCCGAAGGTAATCATCATAAGAGCCACTGAAGTCAGTGATACCATCAGACTTAAGCTCAATAATCCGGGTCGCAAGGGAAGAAACAAACTCCCGATCGTGGCTGACGAAAATCAGTGTACCCGGATAGTTCTCCAGCGCCAGGTTCAGCGCCTCGATGGACTCCATATCCAGGTGGTTCGTAGGCTCATCCATCAGCATCACATTGGGCTTCTGCAGAATCAGCTTGCCGAACAGCATCCGCCCCTGCTCACCACCGGAAATCACCCGCACCGATTTGCCGATGTCATCGCCGGAGAACAGCATGCGCCCCAGTGTGCCGCGCACCAGTTGTTCGCCGCCTTTGGTCCACTGGGACATCCAGTCGGTCAGGGTGTCGTCGGAGTCAAAGTCGGCAGTATGATCCTGGGCGAAGTAGCCCACTTCAGCGCTGTCGGTCCACTTTACCTCTCCAGAATCGGGCTCATATTTGCCGGCCAGACATTGCAGCAGGGTGGTCTTGCCGATGCCGTTGGGGCCGATGATGGCGACCCGCTCACCCGCTTCGATCTGGAGGTTCAGTTTCGACAATACACACTCTTCACCGAAGCCCTTGTAGAGATCTTTCAGGGTCACCGCCTGGCGATGCAGTTTCTTGCCCTGCTCAAAACGGATGAACGGGCTCACGCGGCTTGAGGGCTTCACCTCTTCCAGCTGGATCTTGTCAATCTGGCGGGCGCGTGATGTGGCCTGTTTGGCCTTGGAGGCGTTGGCCGAGAAGCGGCTGACGAACTGCTGCAGCTCGGCAATCTGGGCCTTCTTCTTGGCGTTATCCGACAGCATGCGTTCGCGGGCCTGGGTGGCGGCGGTCATGTATTCGTCGTAGTTGCCGGGGAACAGGCGCAGTTCGCCATAGTCCAGGTCCGCCATGTGGGTGCACACGCTGTTCAGGAAGTGGCGGTCGTGGGAGATGATGATCATGGTGCTGTTGCGCGCCACCAGGATGTTTTCCAGCCAGCGGATGGTGTTGATGTCCAGGTGGTTGGTCGGCTCATCCAGCAGTAATACATCGGGATCAGAGAACAGGGCCTGGGCCAGGAGCACCCGCAGTTTCCAGCCCGGCGCCAGGGCACTCATGGGACCGTTGTGTTGCTCCAGGGGAATATCGAGGCCAAGCAAGAGCTCGCCGGCGCGGGCATCGGCGGTATAGCCGTCCATTTCGGCGAACTGCACTTCCAGGTCTGCCACGACCATGCCGTCTTCTTCGCTCATTTCCGGCAGGGAATAGATCCGGTCCCGCTCTCTCTTGACGTTCCAGAGTTCTTCGTGCCCCATGATCACGGTGTCGATAACCGAGCAGTCTTCGTAGGCAAACTGGTCCTGACGCAGTTTACCCAGCCGGATATTGGGCTCCAGCATGACCTGGCCGGCCGAAGGCTCAAGGTCGCCACCCAGGATTTTCATCAGTGTGGACTTGCCACAACCGTTGGCCCCGATAAGGCCATAGCGGTTGCCGTTACCGAATTTGGCGGAGACGTTTTCAAACAGGGGTTTAGCCCCGAATTGCATGGTGATATTGGCAGTGGAGATCAAGAAACAAACCTGTCGATGTGGGGCCGGCAAGGCGCCGGCGAAAAGAAAGCCGGCATTGTACAGGTTTGCAGACAGGACTGTGAGGCCGCAGAAACACGGATAAAAAGGCTTGCCTCCGGCGAGCTGTGCGGGCAGCATTCCCGTTCTGAGGTACCCATTCATCCGACAACAGGATACTGATCATGGCACAAGCAACGGCACGCCACATTCTGGTAGACAGCGAAGCAAAATGTGAAGAACTCAAGAAAGCCATCGAAGGTGGTCAGGACTTTGCCGAAGTGGCGAAGCAGCACTCATCCTGCCCTTCAGGCCGTAACGGCGGTGATCTGGGCTCCTTCGGCCCGGGCCAGATGGTTCCGGAGTTCGACAAAGCGGTATTCAACGGCGAAGTGAACACCGTGATCGGTCCGATCAAGACCCAGTTTGGCTATCACCTGCTGGAAGTCACCAGCCGTAGCTGATGATTCCTGGTTTCATACCGGGAATGCCTGTCACCAGCCGGCAGCTACCGTTGCTGGCCGGTGCGGCTTCGCTGCTCATTGCGCCCTTCCTGTTTATTGGTGGGCCGGACTGGGCCTCGGGGCCACTCCTCAAGTCGGCCTGGAACCTTGGCCACATCCTTCTTTTTGCGTTGCTGACACTGACTGTCAGGCCCTGGCGATGGTTCAGCGGCTGGCGTCTCTGGCTGGCTGTCACCGCAGGACTACTGGTTGCCGGCATTGCCATCGAGCTGGTCCAGAACAGCTACAGCCGCGACATGGACGGTCGGGACCTGCTGCGCAACCTGATTGGCGGTTGGCTGATTATCGCCTGGCGCCCAATACTTCTGCCGGCACCACGGGCCTCCGTCCGCCAGATCCTGATAGCGGCCACAGCCACGCTGCTCCTGTGTTTTGAGTTGGGCGCCACCGGGATGGTTGCGGCCCGGCAGTGGCAGGTTCATCGCCAGCTTCCCCTGCTCTATGACTTCAGTCATCAGAATCCCGAACCTTTCTGGACTGGCAGTCTGGCGGTCTCTGCCAATCATTCGGTGAATCACCCGCACAGCCTGAAGATCGATCTGGGCACGGCAACCTATTCGGGTGTCTCACTCAATAACCTGCCAGCCGATTGGCGGGATTTCGAGAGGCTGGTCATAACGCTGTTCAATCCCTCGCCGGAACCTCTGGCACTGACGCTTCGAATCAATGACGTGGCCCATGACCGCAGCGACCATGACTACAATGACCGTTACAACACGCGCCTGATCCTTGGCCCCGGCTTCAATACCTTCACGCGGAATCTGGCTGCCATCGAAAGCGCACCGGATGGCCGGACCATGGACATGTCGCAGATCAGGCGAATGGGTGTCTTTGCCGTTCGTCTGCCCGAGCCGCGAACCGTTTACCTGTCAGATCTGCGACTGGATTAGCCGAGCGTCCACGGGTTCTCGGTAATCGGTTCCGCTCCGTCTTCGGTAACCAGGATGGTTTCACTACACCCAATGCCCCACTGCCCGGGGACACGCAAACAGATGGGCAGATGGAAGACCATGCCGGGCCGGAACTCCATGTTGCCGCCCCGGGCGATAAAGCCCGAGCCCTCCACCCAGGAAGGGGGAAACTGGGCGCCAACCGTGTAACCGAACACGCCGGAGAAAAACACCTTGCCTGCCAGTGGCTGGAGCGCTTTTTCGGCGTCCTGGGCGGCCTGATCAAAGGTAACCCCAGGGCGGGCAGACGCCAGGAGAGTATCCACAATCCGACGGCAGCCGTCGTGAACCTTCTGCATTTCCGAAGAGGGCCTGGCTCCGGCCACCACGGTCTGCATCATCGGTGCGGTGTAGCGGTGCCAGGCTGAGCCGAATTCCAGAAACACCGGATCGCCCTCCCGGACCACCGTGCGCTTGTGATTGCAATGGATCACGCTGCTGCGCCGGCCGGTAACGACAATCGGCTGCATGCTCATGAATTCACTGCCGGCCTCCAGCAATGCCCGGGCGCCTTCTGCAGCAATATCATTGTCGGTGACTCCCGGGCGAACCGCTGCCACAGCTGCCTTCAGGCCATCGGCGGTAATTCGCGCGCTCTCCCGCAGAAAACGGATTTCGGCGTCGGACTTGACGATCCGGATCTGCTTCAACAAACCACCGTTGTTCAGAAATCGCACACCCGCCATCCGTGCCTTGAGGCCTTCAAGCACCCCCTGGCGAAGGGAGCCGTGCCAGGCATCAATGCCGACGGTTTCAACGCCGTCATTGAGAACCTGAACCAGCGGTTCCAGCACTTCACCGATGCCTTCCCACCGGTATCCGCTGACCCGCGCAACCCGGGTGGTCACCATGGCCGGGCCCATTTCAATAGAGGGCACCTGCAAGAGTATATTCTCCTGAGTAACCACCAGGGCCACGTGAACAGATACCTCAAAGGTGCTGTAGCCGGTCAGGTAAAAAATATCCGAGGGATCGGTCAGCAGCAGGGCGCCAAAATCCTCCTGTGCCATGCGATCCCGGACACAAGCCAGACGCTCCTCATACTCCTGCTCCGGAAACGGGCACTCCAAGCCCCTCAGTTGTGAGGACAAGGCTTTTTGATAGGCATTGAAATCCATAACGACACTCCTCACTCGCATATACTAGGGAGATTGGACCCTATTCTGGCTTTGCACAAATCGCACTCACCGAATATTTCAATAATCGGGAGAACCTATGAACCGCAAGCAACAGAGCGATGGTGCCGTCCAGGTCAGCGTCGAGCTGGGGGCACTGACCAGCGTTGCCAACGACCCGCAAGTGGCAGTTCGGGTCGGCCCCGTGGTTGCCTCCCTGGTGAACGGTGTTTGCGGCGACCCGTTGTTGCAGCTCAGGCTTCTGCATCAGTCCCGCAGCCTGTTGTTTGATCTGGGCGATACCGGGCGCATGCCGCTTCGGTCCGCGCACCAGGTGACCGACGTTTTCATCACCCATTGCCACGCCGACCATATTGGCGGTTTCATGTGGTTCCTGCGCAGCCGGATTGGTTACTTTCCGCCTTGCCGGCTGTTCGGACCACCGGGGTTAATGCGGCACGTTGCCGGCATGATCAGCGGCATTCTGTGGGATCGCGTGGAAGATCGGGGGCCAAGGTTCGTGGTTCACGAATGGCACGGCGACCACCTGAAACGCTGGAGCATAACCGCCGGTGATCCGGCGCCCACTGCCCTGGAAGACCAGTCCACACCGGGAGGGATACTGCTCCGGGAACCGGAATTCCAGGTTCGTGCTGCCTGGTTGGACCACGGCACGCCTGTTCTGGCTTTCGCCTGGGAACCCTTCGGCAAGCTGCAGGTACGCAATGAGCAATTACAGGCTGAAGGCCTGAAACCCGGCCCCTGGCTACACGACTTGAAAATGGCTGTGTTGCGCCAGCGGCCGGACGAACTCATTTCGCCAGAGGCCAGACGCACGTATCGCGCAGAAGACCTGGCCCGCAAACTTCTGATTCAGGCGCCGGGAGAAAAGATCGCCTACGGCACGGATTTCGCCGATACGTCCGATAACATCAGCAAAATGACGGAACTGGCTCAGGGTGCCCACACGTTGTTCTGTGAGGCCTCATTCATGGCTGCGGATAAGGAGCAGGCCCGGCACACCCACCATCTCACCACCAGGACCTGTGCCGGCATCGCCGAGGCGGCACAGGTCCGGCAACTGATTGCGTTCCACTTTTCCCATCGCTATGACCGCAAGCGTGACCAGGTCTACCGGGAGCTCGGGGAATTTACTGACCGCCTGGTGATTCCGGGCTGAGAAACCGGGACATCTGTTTGCCGATGGTTTCCACGGGCTCGGTTATGGCTTGCTGGATGCTGTCGGTAACAACCTTGGAGAAGGCTGAACCGGCCGGACTCTCCAGGAACTGCAGGTACAGCTCCATCTCCTGGCCACCAATGTTCTGGTAGGTATAGAGATAGCTGTCGTATACCTGCTGCCCAACAACGCCTCTGAGCATGCCGCGCTGGCTTTCAATGCGTTGCCTCAGCTGTTCATAATTGGCTGAATCACTGCTGAACGCCGCCATGGCGGTTGCCAGCCCGAGCTGGACGGCAATTGTGGTATCCACCGCGCTTTCTGTTGCCCGGGCCGCCCGATCAAACCGGTCGAACATTTCCGCTCTGCGAGTGCCCTTGTACTGGCTGTTCAGTTCCGCGGCGCTCGCCTGGATTTCCTTCCATGCAGAAGGTTCCGAAGCCGCGATCTCAGCAGAAGAAATCTTTCTGGCCACAGGGGTCTCGTACCAGTCATGGACGGCCTGGAGCTGCGAGTCCGTGAGACTTGCTTGCAGATCGTTAATGATCTGCTGCTCAATATCCACGGAGTTGAAACCGCTGCTGACAATGTTGCCGATGGTATTGGCCACCATGGGTGGGAGCTGACCATTCTGCTTGAGCCCCTCACGGATGCCCTGGCTCATCATGGCCGGATAGCGGGCCACGATATCGTCAACAGGCGATACTTCCAGTAACTGGCGGGCATCCGGCGCCGCCTGGGCAGTACCGGTTATTAGCAGGGCGGTGACTAAAAGAGGTTTAATTAGGGGAAATCGCTTCATTTACCTATCATCCCGAACGTGTCGTTGATTCCCTTATGCCATGGGTGTGATGCATGCAGCAAGCAATCCCTGGATGCCGGAGATGACGGTTTGGTAGGAATACGAAAAAGACCTCGCCGGAAGACCAGAAGCCGGCGCACGACTCTGGATACCTGGAAAAGCCGGGCCAGATGGTATGGGCTTCCCATGCTGGGCTTGCTGATGGGCATCTGGGCGACGCTACGCTTCAGCCTGCTGGCACCGGACCCTCCGGCAAACCCGGAGAACGTCTGCGAAATTTTCCGGGAACATCCGGTCTGGTACGACTACGCCAGCGAATCCGAACAACGCTGGGGCACGCCCATTGCCACCCAGATGGCGTTTGTCTATTACGAATCCTCGTTCCGCAGCCACGCCCGGCCGCCCCGCACCCTGCTGTGGGGCTTCATTCCCTGGACCCGGCCAACAACGGCCTATGGCTATGCCCAGGCGCTGGACCCGGCCTGGCAGGAATACCTCCTGGCCAACGGTGATGGCTGGTTTACGGTGCGAACCGATATGGAATACGCGCTGGATTTCGTCGGCTGGTACAACCAGCTAAGCCACCGGAAGCTGGGCATTCCCTACTCGGCCCCAAGGAAACTCTATCTTGCCTACCATGAGGGCCGGGGCGGATACGCCCGCAGGAGTTTTGAGCAGAAGCCGGCCGTCATGTCCCTCGCCTCCCGGGTCCAGAGCCGGGCCTTCCGATACGACAATCAGCTGAAGACCTGCGAGCAGGAATTCCAGTGCTGGCGCTGGTACCAGTTCTGGCCGTTTTGCGGCTGATGCTCGCTAGAACGTCGAAGAAATCTCCAACTGGGGCTCCAGAGCCTGCAGACGTTCAATCAGGTATTCCATTACGATGCGGACCCGGGCCATGTGCTGGGTGTCCTGGTTGACATGCAGCCAGAGATCAACGCTCTCACCCTCCAGCGGGTCCGACAGCCGGCGGAGTTCGCGAGTGCCCTCACCCAGGTAGCAGGGCAAAACCGTCAGGCCGGCGCCGGATTTCGCCAGAGCGTGCATGGATTGCAGGCTATTGCACCTAATAAAGGAAGTAACATTCTTCAGATGCTTGCGATACCAGCGCCCAGTGGCGAGATGGCTGAAGGTTTCATCGGGTATGATCCAGAGACAACCTTCCGGGTGGTTCTCAATATCCATGTTGCGGTGCCGCCGGCAATAGCGGGCAGATCCGTAAACGGCGGATTCGATGGCCGCAATCCGCTCGCCTTCCAGGGTCGCTTGTGGCTTGTTCTCGGGTCTAAGCGTGAGGTCGGCTTCCCGGTGGCTCAGATTGGCCACGTCGTTGTCGGTCAGGGTCTCCAGCTCAATATCCGGAAACTCCCGCACCAGCTCGGCAAGGATCGGGCTGAGCAGCCCGTTCATCATCGCGTCTTCCGCCGCCAGCCTCACTTTACCCACCGGCGCCGAATCCTGACCGACCAGCTTGCGTTCAAGATTTTCCATCTCGATGGCCAGGCGTTCGGCCTCCCGGAACGCGGTCTCACCCACCGGGGTAAGCTGCAATCCGTCCCGGCTACGCTCAAAGAATTGCACACCCAGCGACTCTTCCATCTGGTCCAGTCGCCTCAGAACTGTGGTTTGGTGCACACCCAGTAATTCTCCGGCCTTGGCAAGCGTTCCGCCTATTGCCAGGGCCCTTATGTATCGAAGATAATCCCAGTCCATAGTTACTGCATATTTGCAACGTGAGTACGGATTTTAACGTATTCAAACTGCAAAAAAGAACCCTTAGAATCCTTTGTACATTAAAGGTAGATCCCTATCTAATCTACCAACCAGAATCAATCCACCCGATAAAAAGGAGGAAGGCGCTATGACTCAGAACCATATCGCAACCGTAAACCCGCTGCCGTCCAGCATCCTCCACAACAGTGCTGAGGTCAGGCGCCAGTATACCCGTGCTGCGGCAAAGCAGGCGGTACAGTTTTTCAGTCGCAAAATGCGGAACTTTAACCGGAAAGCAGCCAACGTTGCTCCGGATATGAGCCAGATGCAGGGCGGCCACTAAAACGGCCCCGGAATCTGGCATGAGCGAGGAAATCGCTCAGGCTGAGAACAGGACATAAGGATTTGAAAACGCCGGTGGCTCTCAGGGAGCCACCGGCGTTTTGCGTTTGAACGCAAGAAAAAAGGTGGAAAGAACCAGGAAACTGAAAGGAAATCAGAATTCCCAGACGACTTTCTTCTTCTGACTGAACCAGTCGTCCATCTTCCGGTTGTAGAAATCTTCAATCACATTCCGCTTGATCTTCATGGTCGGCGTCAGCATGCCGTTTTCCATGGTCCAGGGTTCACGGACCACTACCACGAAGGCCACTTTTTCATGGGACTCGCATTCCGCATTCACCGCGTCCAGTTCGGCGGCCAGCTCCTGCTCCAGTTCACCACGATCGGCTCCGGTTTCCAGTTCATCCCTGGCTTCCTCGGAAAGCAGGACCATCAGGCAGGGCTGCGGCTGGTTGGCACCGGCTACACAGACCACCTCGGCCTTGGGATGATTGAAGCGGTTCTCGATGGGCACCGGGACCACGTATTTGCCCTTGGAGGTTTTGAACAGATCCTTTACGCGGCCCGTGATCCGGAGGGTGCCATCCCGGTCAATTTCCCCCATATCGCCGGTTTTCAGGAAGCCGTCTTCGGTAAGATCCTCCCTGGTTTTCTCCTCATTCTTGTAATAGCCCAGCATCTGCCCGGGGCTTTTCACCTGCACTTCGCCGCCCTCGCCGATGCGATGTTCAACCCCGGGATTGGCCATACCCACAGAGCCAGCCCTGGCCTGTCCGGGCCGGTTGGCGTGGGAATACCCGAAGTTTTCAGACATCCCATACACTTCCAGCAGCTCCAGCCCAAGGCTGCGATACCAGTTGACGATATCCGCCGACAGCGGCGCGGCGCCGGTAAGGGCTGCCCGGCAATAGTCCAGCCCCAGTTGTTTCAGGACCTTCTTTTTGACCAGGCCGCTGATGATCGGGATATTGAACAACAGCTTCTGTTTCTTGGGCGGCAGCTTGGCGTTAACCCCCAGGTAAAACTTCATCCACAGGCGCGGGACCGAGAAAAACAGCGTCGGCCGTGCCCTCTGCAGGTCTTCCTGGAAGGTATCCAGGGAGTTCGCAAAGTAGAGATGGAAACCGTAGTACAGGGATTGCGTTTCCACCGCGGCCCGCTCAGCCACATGAGCCAGGGGCAGATAGGAAAGCATCCGCTCGTCGGAGGAAACCGGAAACAGCTGCTGCAATCCGTCGGCCACCGAAATCATGGTCCGGAAACTGTGCATGACGCCCTTGGGTCGGCCGGTGCTGCCCGAGGTGTAGACAATCGTGGCCAGGTTGTCCGGGTCCGGCAACTTTGGTTCCGCGGGCTCCTGCTCGGCAATAATTTCAAGCCATTCGGGCGTATCGTCCCGTGGCGACATGGGCAGGGAAATCAGGGACAAATCGTCCGGGATGTGGTCCTTGATGTCGTTCCAGCCGTCCGCGGTGCCATCAAGTTTACCGAGGAACAGCAGCTTTGCCTCGCAGTGCTCGAGAACGTAGGCGGCGGTATCACCATTGAGCGTGGGATACAGCGGCACCGAAACGTGCCCCGCCGCCCAGATCGCCAGATCGGCCAGAATCCAGTGCGCACTGTTCTTGCCCAGGATACTGATGTTACTGGGCTCGGGCAGCTCCAGGCTGTTCAGGTAAGCGGCCATCCGGGATACCTGGTCGGCAGCCTGTTTCCAGGTAATATCTTCGACACGGCCATCCGGGTAAGGCTGAGTAAGGTAAACGTTGTCTGGGGTTTCCTCTGCCCAGTAAAACAGGCAATGGAGTGAAGTCTGCTTCCGGGGGTCTACCGCCATAAACGGCTCCTTGTTGTTATTGTACTTTGTGTTTAGGTTTTGCAATTGCTGTCCATACTAGCGTCATTTCAGACCCGCTCAATAGCATTAAGTGCCCGCGCAATTGGCAAATTAATCCTCGTCCGAGAACTGTTACTCAAAATTTTTCGTAACATTTGTCAAGTTTGAGCTACTGTGAACTGTGTGAATCTACTTTCCGAGTAACTGGATATGGCCATGACCAAAACAAAACGTTCGTTTTTGATCTTTCCCGCCTGGGGCATCATTCTTCTGGGTTCGGCTGCCTTTTTCTACAGCGCCTACGCGGGCATGCTGGGCTCCTGATCTGATCGGGACTGCCTAGCGCCGGAACCGGGTTTCAAGGACCACGGCAGAGTTGGTCCTCTCCACCCCCTCCAGGTTGCCGATGTCGTCCAGCACGGCGCTCAGTTCCTCCAGGGACTGGGCTTGTACAATGGCAATCAGGTCATACTCCCCGCTTACCGAAAACAACTGAGACACCTGGCTGATTCCTTCCAGTGCAGCATTTGTCCGTCCGGTCAGTTTCTGGAAAACCTTGATCGACACATGGGCCTCGACCTGGCTGGCAGAAAATTCCCCACCCAACTGCACCGAATAGCCCCGGATCACACCGCCGGCTTCCAGGCGCGCAATGCGGTTCTGTACCGTTGATCGTGACACATGCATGGCCTTCGCCAGTTCGGTGATGCTGGCACGGGCATTCTGCCGCAACAGCATTAACAGTTTCTGATCCTGAGAATTAATCATTTTGCGTAAACCATTTTTCACTTTGCCTTGATTGTAGCTCATTTCGATCATTCTGCAGCTGCAATCTGGCAACCCGGGCTTTCATACTGTGCCGAAACAATGCCATGGAAGCTCATCATGATAATTCGACCGATTACCCCAAGGGATCTTGATGCCCTGGTACAGATCGCGACCGAATCCGGACCCGGCTTTACCTCACTGATGCCGGATCGCGATGCCCTGAGCCGAAAGATCGATCACTCGGTCGACAGCTTCACCCGGACCGTGACGAAGCCCGGCGATGAACATTATCTTTTCGTGCTGGAGGACAGCACGACCGGCGACATCATAGGCACTACCGGCATTGAAGCCGCCGCGGGCGTTTCCCGCCCGCTCGTTCATTTTCGCCGCAATGCAGTTGTCCACCACATAGAAGATCGACAGAAACGTTACGCCGAGGAAAGCCTGACCCGATGCCAGCATTACACCGGTTGCACAGAGGTATGCTCGCTCTACCTTCGGCCCGGATTTCGGCGGGCCAATGCAGGCAAGCTGCTCTCCCGGGTTCGCTTTCTGTTCATGGCCCTGCACCCGGAGCGGTTCGCGGACACGGTGATTGCAGAAATGCGCGGGGTTTCAGATCCTTCCGGTCAGTCTCCGTTCTGGGACTGGCTCAAGCATCAGGTGGCGGATCTTGATTTCAGGTCGGCAACACAGCTGGCCTGCTGCGGCCAGAGCGGCTTCATCGAGCAGTTCATCCCTGCGAAGCCGTTGTATACCCGGCAGATGACCGGTGAAGCCAAGGCGGTTATCGGCCAGGTGCATGAGGACACACGCCCGGCGCGGCATATGCTGGAGCGCGAAGGCTTTCGACACCGGGGGTTCGTGGATCTTCTCGATGGAGGGCCAACTCTGGAGTGCCGCAGGTCAGACATCGCCAGCGTCCGCGACACCTTCCTGGCCAGCGCCGTGCTTCAAAAGACAGAGCAGGATCCCTCGAGTAATGCGGGAGAACCCTGTAAATCCGCTATAGTTGCCAATGCCAGCTGTTCAGAATTCAGGGCCACGGTGACCGATCAGGTCTGGCCGGCCCACGATACCAATAACCTGGCGGTGGAAGAACAACTGGCGAGGCAACTGAACCTTGGAGACGGCAGCCTGGCCTGCTACCTGCCGCTGGGCAAGACCAGCCATCAGTCACAGGGGCGCCAACAGCCCCGCCAGAAACCGGCTACTGAGGAGATTCGCTATGCATACTGATCCGGACACCCTGTTTGCACGGCTCTGGGAGTCCTACCGGCAGGTGACCCCCTCTGCCGAACGCATACATAAAATCCTGGGCGCCGAAGAAGGGCAGGCCATCGTCAACGACCATATCGCGCTTCGCACTTTCAACCTGGATCCGGTGCGGCTGGGTGCCCTGGCCGAGCACTTCCTCAGCCTCGGCTACAAAGAGGGTGGCGAATACCATTTCGAAGCCAAAAAGCTCTATGCCAGACACTATGAACACCCCTCCGGAGAGCTACCAAAGGTGTTTATCTCCGAACTGCTGGTTGAGCAATGCTCGCCGACATTGCAGTCCATAGTGAAAAGCCTGGTTGAACAGGTTCAACCGGAGGCGGTTACTGCCGATGATTTTCTTTATTCCGGACGCCACTGGGACGTTGATTACCAGACCTACCGCGATCTGATGCAGGAAAGCGAATACGCTGCCTGGATGGCCGCCTGGGGCTATCGCGCGAACCATTTCACGGTCAGCATCAACCATCTGGAGCGGTTCGGCTCGGTGCCGGAGATCAATCAGCTGCTGAAAGATCACGGCTACACGGTGAATTCATCCGGCGGAGAGGTGAAGGGCTCCCCGGAGGACCTGCTGGAGCAGTCGTCAACCATGGCCGATCGGGTGCCCGTCGCCTTCTCCGACCAGACCGTCACCATACCCAGCTGTTTCTACGAGTTTGCCCTGCGCTATCCCAAACCCGACGGCCGGCTTTACTCGGGGTTCGTGGCGGCCTCCGCCGACAAGATCTTCGAGAGCACTAACAGCGGGAGCTGATGCCGCGAGTCAGATCGCGCAATTACGACCACCCCTGTTCGCCGAGCAGGGGGACGAATCGGACTCCGCACAGCTCCTCGGTCCGGAATTCATCCTCCGCCAGTCGTGTGATACGCATCAATGACTGGCCACCATGTTCCGAGCCAACGGGAATCACCAGATGCCCGCCAACCGCCAGCTGATGCTTTAGCGAATCCGGGACTGCCGGCGCGCCGGCAGCCACAATAATGCCATCGTAGGGCTGGTGCTCCGGCCAGCCCATGGTGCCGTCACCACAGCGCACCTCGACATTGTCAAAGCCCTGGGAGGCCAGCGTAGCGGCAGCCCGGTCTGCCAGCTCCTGAACCCGTTCAATACTGAATACCTGGCCGGCAATGCACCCGAGCACCGCAGCCGCATAGCCCGAGCCGGTCCCTATATCTAAAACCTTTTCCCCGCCCTCCAGGTCCAGGGCTTCTGTCATCAACGCCACTATGTAAGGTTGGGAAATGGTTTGCCCGGCGCCAATGGGAAGCGGCCCATCTTCGTAGGCGCAATCCCGCATGCGCTCCGGAATGAACTGTTCCCGGGCCACCCGGCCCATGGCCTCGAGCACCCGCGGCGACTCGATTCCCCGGGCCACGAGCTGATAATCCACCATGGAAGCTCGACGTGATTCAAAGTCATTATCCTGTTTCATTGTTCCCATTCCCTCCAGTGGTCCGGCTACTTACCAGCCGTTACAAAGCAGTAACTCTTTTACAACGGCGATCCCGACATTATCTGACTACTTTTTAGTCACCGGCAATGACAGATACAACCGCCGAATGCCAAAAACAAAAAAACGGACAACGGGGAGAAAACCGGGATACCCGTTGCCGAGGAGGAGAAATGTCAACATCCGTAAACCACCTCGACGAGCGCACGCGGGAGTCCGCAGACTTGCTCGAAGAGATCATGCCCTCTGCCATCACCCTCGCAATGATGCTTCGCCACCGGAAAATGGCGGCGTGGCTGCGCACGGAATTTGACGGCTACCAGGATCTTGCTGCCGCTCCCCCATACCGCAGACAGCTACATGGGCACATCGTTGCCAAGTCTCCCCAGTATGGCTGGATTCCGGCGCCGGTAGACGATCAGCAGAAAGAGGAGTTTGGATACATGGATTTGCTCGAGGGCGTAAAAGCCCTGGAGAAAATCTGTGTCAATTGCAAAAAGGGCAACGGCAACCGGGTGCTGCTGGAAAAAGACGAGATGGCGGTGCTGCAGAAGCAGATCAATCTGACGGCCGAACTGGCTATCAACCTGAGCCGCGACGTTTACTGCCGGCTGCTGAGAACCGTCCGGGCCGCCATTTATCTGTGGACCCAGGAACTCATGGCCGAGGGCATTGCCGGAGAACACAACCACTACAGCCCTGACGAGCGAGCGAAAGTGGCCCACCTGGATGAGCCCGAGAAGTTCTGGCGACGGTCCATGGAGGAAGTCGACAGCCTGCCGATACCGAACGTGCGGGAAGTTGGATTCTTTGAACGGGTGTTTGGGCGCGCAGGCTGACGCCTGCCGCCCGGCTTACCAAAGCACGCTGACCATTCCGACGCTGCTCACCAGCAGCAGCACCGCTCCCAGCAACCGGAAAAACACCGGGGTTTCAGCCTGGAGGATGCGGTCATGGGCGTAGAGCCCGATGATATGCCCCACGGCTGCGCAGGGCAGCAGCCAGAGATGATGGATAAGCTGGAGATCGACGCCGGCCCAGACAAAAGCGGCCATCTTGATCAGCACCAGGATGAACCATAGCGCAAATAACGTATCCCTCAGCTTCTCCTTCGGCAGGTGCTGCGCCGCCACGGCGATGATCAGGGGCGCGCCTATCAGGGATGTGCCGCTGATGTAGCCACCCACCATCAGAAATATCGCATCCACTGTTTTACTGCCACTGCGGAACGGCCGGTTGATGATATAGGAGACCGAGTAAAGCGCCACGATCACAAAGATGATGGCACTGAGGATATCGGAAGGCATGGTGATCAGGCCAAACACGCCGATCAGCTTGGGCACGATCATGATGCCGAGGATCCGCCACAGGTATTGCCAGTCAACGGTGCCCGAGCCCGCCTGCCGCGGCTCCCCGTTCCCGGTTCGATTGTTCATCCAGATCGTCAGTGACGAGAACACCAGAAGGTGAACCGCAATGATCGGCAAAAACACCAGTGGCTGATCAAGAACCAGCAACAGAAATGGCAGGGACAGAACGGCACCACCGAACCCCAATCCGGAGCGGACAAAACCACTCCAGACGAAAATCAGGGCAATCAGAAGGTACTGTATAAACGAAAGCTCCGACATCGGCTCCCCGGTCAAGAATAAAAGATCAGCGAATGTTACCTGCCCAGGGAGCAAGTCTGCGAAATTTTCTGGTTGATGAGAGCAAACGGCAAGAGTACTATCGAATTACTGTTCATACATACAGTACTCGGATAGCCCATGAAAACTCGCGCCACCGCCCTGAATCCCCATAACCGTTTCCAGCCGATTGTCACTGACCGTGAAGTCGATACGGACTGGTATAACGATCCCGAAGACGATCTGAATCCCGATACCCTGGCCACGGAAGTCATCCAGGAAACCGCAAAATCCATCATCAGTCGCAATACGTCACCGGATGTACCGTTTGATCAGTCCATAAACCCGTATCGCGGGTGCGAACATGCCTGCATTTACTGTTTTGCCCGCCCTACCCACGCCTACTGGGACATGTCGCCGGGGCTGGATTTCGAGACTCGGCTAATTGCTAAACCAAACGCCGCTACGCGACTGCGAGAAGAGTTGGACAAGCCCGGCTATCGAGTTTCGCCCATTGCGCTGGGCGTTAATACCGATGCCTACCAGCCCCTTGAGCGGGACCAGAAAATTACCCGCCAGGTGCTGGAGGTTCTGGCCGAGTATCGTCACCCCGTGTCCATCATTACCAAAGGCGCACTCATTCTGAGAGATCTGGACCTGCTCGCGAACCTGGCTTCCGAGGGACTCTGCTCTGTAAGGATCAGCCTGACCAGTCTGAGCAATGATCTTAAACGACGAATGGAACCAAGAACCGCAGCTCCCGCGACTCGCTTGAAAATGATCCGCCAACTCTCGGAAGCGGGCATTCCAACCGGTATTATTCTCGGCCCGGTCATTCCTTTCATCAACGATCATGAGATCGAGTCGATACTGGAAGCCGCCGCAGAGGCGGGCGCGACCCGTGCCAGCTGGATTATGCTACGTTTACCCCACGAGCTGGACGAGCTGTTCCAGGACTGGCTGCACCGGCATTTCCCGCAAAGAGCTGAGCACGTGATGAACCGGATGCGCGACCTGCGGGGCGGCAAGAGTTACGATGCCACCTTTGGCCGCCGAATGACCGGCATCGGACCATACTCGGATCTGATTCGCCAGAGATTCACAAAAAAGGCGCGGCGACTGGGGCTCAACCTCCATGAGGAGGAACCCTTGCGCACCGATCTTTTCCGGCGGCCGGGCGGGGAACAAATGCCGCTGTGGTAGCGTCAAATGTCGGTTGCTCCAACTACGATAACCAACCGATGTTTCTCAGGGACGAGGTGGAGAACACCGATGCATGGAACCCGATGTTTTTCCCTGGCAACGGTACTCATTGCCGTGCTGGCCAGCCTGTGTCCTCCGTCCTCCTTTGCGGCGGATGAGGCGATTGTTTCCAGGATTGAAGCCATGGACGCCGGCTTCCCGGTTCAGGTTCTCGGGAACAGGCTTATGGCCCATGAGCGATTTTTCCGAAGACCTGAGGGCCGATCTGGATTTGCTCTTCTCAGACGCTTTTCTCATGCTCGGCTCACACATGGTGGAGGGCAAGGTCAATCCACAAACGGTTCACGCTGAGTGGACCGCCAATCGTCGCCATAGAAAGATGGAATCCGTTCTGACTGAAGCATTGGAACGTGGGGATCCTGCGCCAGATTGATGCCACACTCGAGCGCTGGCGGTGGCTGCCGGAATCCCTCGGCGAGACCTACGTGCTGGTCAACATCGCCGGTTTCGAACTACAGATGGTGGAAAATGGCGAGGAGGTGCTGCGAAAGCGCGTTATCGTGGGCCAGCCCTTCCGACAAACCCCGGTGTTCAGTGATCGCATCCGTTACCTGGTATTCAACCCCGACTGGACCGTACCCCGGACGGTAATGGTTCAGGAACCCGGCCCTCAGAATGCTCTCGGGCAGGTAAAATTCATGTTTCCAAACCAGTATGATGTGTACCTGCACGACACCCCGGGCCGAGGCCTGTTTACGCGGAGCGAGCGATCGTTCAGCTCCGGCTGTCCGGGAAGACGGCTTCATTGAAATCCCGGCTGCAACGGCGCTGACAATCGGTGTCAGCTGCGTTTACCGGCATGCCGATAGTTCTCCCATTCCGGCAACCATGGAAAACGCAGACTTCGCGGTAACCAGGGACACGTTTGCTCAAGCGGGTCACCGCTGGTATCTGCACGCTCACAAACAGGCGAGGCAGGTTGTTGGCTGTGAGCCAACCCTGTCGCGCTCGGTCTATCCTACTCATGACACGGATTGATTCTGCCATGATCAACAAAATCGATATCCACTACTGCACAGGTTGCCGCTGGCTTCTTCGCTCCGCCTGGATGGCTCAGGAGCTGCTGACAACCTTCGAAGGCGAGATCAGTGAACTGAGCCTGCACCCGGGTACTGGCGGTATTTTCGAAGTATGGGTTAATGACAAGCGCATCTGGTCCCGTAAAGAAGACGGCGGCTTCCCGGAAATCACCAAACTCAAGCAGCTGGTTCGGGACCAGATTGCGCCGGAACGCTCGCTCGGGCACTCCGATACGAAAACCGCCTGATTTTCTTCCCCTCCCGAGAAAAGCGGCCGGAGGAACCCAACAGGGTCCCTCCGGCGTAGCTCTTTCAAGCTGCTATGCTGAAATCACAAGCAAAAGGGAGACTGAATGACCTCTGACATCAGTATTGTCTGGCTGGGTACAATTGCCAGCTTGCTGGCAGGCCTTGCCAGCGGTGTAGGCGCTCTGGGCGTTTTTCTCATTCGCACTCTCACCCATAAACTGCAGGACGGAATGCTGGCCTCGGCCGCTGGTGTAATGCTGGCTGCGTCATTCTTCTCACTGTTGCTGCCTGGGCTTGAATACGGTGAGCAGATTACGGGCCAGACCTGGACAGCTGCACTGATCGTCATATTCGGCTTGCTCTGCGGTGCCGGCGCGCTCTATTTCGTGCACCAGAAACTGCCACACCAGCATTTCGAGCTTGGCCGGGAGGGACCGGACGCCTCTTATATTCGAGGCATCTGGCTTTTCATTATCGCCATCACGCTGCATAACTTTCCCGAGGGCATGGCTGTCGGTGTCGGTTTTGCAGGCGGCGACGTCAATAACGGTTATGTCCTCGCCACCGGTATCGGGCTCCAAAACATTCCGGAGGGGCTGGCCGTTGCCTTTTCCCTCCTCGCGATTGACTACTCGCGGTTCAAGGCCTTCGGCATCGCCCTGCTGACCGGACTTGCCGAACCATTGGGCGGCCTGTTCGGTGCCACCCTGGTTTGGCTGGCCGAGCCCCTGATGCCCTGGACGCTGGGTTTCGCCGCAGGTGCCATGCTGTTCATCATCAGCAATGAAATCATTCCGGAAACCCATCATCGGCAGTGGAAAATCATGTCCACCTTCTGCCTGCTGCTCGGCTTTGCCGTAATGATGTTCCTGGACGCTACGCTGGGCTAACAGCCCACACGCCCGCCAGGGCTTCCAGGGCTTCTGCAATCAGGGGCTCGTCCTGGCGATCACGGTGCCATATAAAGCTGAGTGCACAGGGCAGTTGCACTCCGTCGACAATCTCCAGGCCGGTTTCCTGGCGCTCAGCCATGGCCAGCGCATCCCTGGCCAGGCTCAGGCCCACGCCGGCCCTAACCAGGTCCAGCATGCAGGCCTCCTGATCAACCTGAGCAACACCACGGGGCATCAGACCCATGGGTTCCAGGGTTCCCTTGAGCAAACGATGGTGAACGGAGTCTTCGGGGGTCACAATCCAGGGCATGGCCGCCAGATCCGACCACTGCGCCGATCGAATCCTCGGCCCCCAACCCGCCGGGGCAACAACGTAATAATGAAACCGGGTCAGTTCCCGATGGGTTACCTCCGGTGCCAATGCCCCTGGCCCGACGCCCGGCGGTGCCAGGAAAAACCCCACATCCAGCCGGCCATCCCGGACCTGCTCCAATACGCTGCCGCTCATGCCCTGCCTCAGCTCGGTTTCCAGTTGCGGCGCCCGCTCGACCAGCCGGTGTAGAAATGCCCCCAGACGGATGAATTCCGGATCCACAATGGTGCCGATTCGCAAACGCCCTCTCAGCGTGCTGTGCAGTGCCCGGGCGCTCTGCTCAAAGGCCGCAACGGCCGCCAGCGCTTTCTCCGCCGTGGGCAGCAGCGCCTGGCCATCCGGTGTCAGGACCAACCCCTGAGGTTTGCGCAGAAACAGCTTCAGGCCCAACTCGTCCTGCAATTGCTTCAGTTTCAGGCTAACTGCCGGCTGGGTCAGGTGAAGGCGAACCGCAGCACGGGAAACGCTACCTTCCCGCGCTACGGTAACGAATGCCCGAAGGCTCTGAAGGGGATGCATACAAGACCTCGTTTCCAGGGCAACAATATAAGCTTAACTTATATCTTGCTTTTAAAAATCTCAATTGCTTTACCCAATGGCCACCCCTATTCTACATGGTCAGATATTAACCAATGCGCATCTTTAGCCCGTAGAATTGAAATTTCTGCCACTTTGTATCGGCTAAATACGAAAAGACAGAGGCATCCATGACCGACGCAACCATCCAGCATTATATTAACGGCCAAATATCACCAGGCACTGGCAGTCAGACTCAGGACGTGTTCAACCCGGCTACCGGCCAGGTAACCGGACAGGTCGCCCTGGCCAACGGCGACGATGTGAATGCCGCTGTTGCTGCCGCCGATGCGGCGTTCCCGGCCTGGGCCGACACACCGCCCATCCGCCGGGCACGGGTTATGTTCAAGTTTCTGGAGCTTCTGAACACGCACAAGGATGATCTTGCCCGCGCCATCACCGCCGAACACGGCAAGGTCTTCACCGATGCCCAGGGGGAAGTGGCCCGGGGCATCGACATTGTCGAGTTTGCCTGTGGTATTCCCCAGTTGCTCAAAGGCGATTACACGGAACAGGTGAGCACGGGTATCGACAACTGGACCACCCGCCAGCCGCTGGGCGTGGTCGCCGGCGTTACACCTTTCAACTTCCCTGTCATGGTGCCGATGTGGATGTTCCCGGTGGCTATTGCTGCGGGCAACACTTTTGTTCTGAAGCCCAGCCCGCTGGACCCGAGCGCCTCCCTGATGATTGCCGACCTGCTGAAACAGGCCGGCCTGCCCGATGGCGTATTCAATGTGGTCCAGGGCGACAAGGACGCGGTGAACGCGCTGATCGAGCACCCGGATGTCCAGGCCCTGAGTTTTGTCGGCTCCACACCGATCGCCAACCTGCTGTACGAGAAAGGTGCAAAACACGGCAAGCGCATTCAGGCCCTTGGCGGGGCCAAGAACCACATGGTGGTGATGCCCGATGCCGATCTGGACAAAGCCGTCGACGCCCTGATCGGCGCGGCTTATGGCAGCGCCGGCGAGCGCTGCATGGCCATCAGCGTTGCAGTACTGGTTGGGGATGTTGCGGACAAGATTATGCCCCGGTTGGCCGAACGAGCCCGCACCCTGCAAGTGAAGAACGGTGAACAGCTGGATGCCGAGATGGGACCAATTGTTACCGCCGCCGCACACCAGCGTATTACCGGCTACATTGACAAGGGTGTGGCCGAAGGTGCCGAACTGTTGGTCGATGGCCGCGAGTTCGATGCATCGACCACCGGTGAGGGCTGTGCCGAAGGTTTCTGGATGGGCGGTTCACTGTTCGATCATGTCACGCCCGACATGACGATCTATAAAGAAGAAATCTTCGGCCCCGTTCTGGCCTGCGTTCGGGTGCCGGATATTGCCACCGCCATCCGCCTGATCAATGATCACGAATTTGGCAACGGTGTCAGCTGCTTCACCGAAAGCGGCACCGTCGCCCGGGAATTCGGTCGCAGAATCCAGGTGGGCATGGTTGGCATCAACGTCCCCATTCCCGTCCCCATGGCGTGGCACGGCTTTGGCGGCTGGAAACGCTCGATGTTCGGCGACACCCATGCCTATGGCGAGGAAGGCGTGAAGTTCTACACCCGTCAGAAATCCATCATGCAGCGCTGGTCTGATTCCATTGATGCCGGTGCGGAATTTGTTATGCCAACAGCCAAGTAACAACGGAACCAGCTGCGGAGAAAGCGCCATGTCCGACAACAAAAACGCGACGGGACAGCAGGAATTCGATTACATCGTGGTAGGCGCCGGCACGGCCGGCTGCCTGCTCGCCACCCGCCTGAGCAAAAACCCCGACAACCGGGTACTGCTCATTGAGGCCGGTGGGAGGGACAACTACCACTGGATCCACATTCCGGTCGGTTATCTGTACTGCATTGACAACCCACGCACCGACTGGCGCTTTCGCACCGAGCCGGACCCCGGCCTGAATGGCCGCTCCCTGATTTATCCCCGGGGCAAGACCCTCGGCGGCTGCTCCAGCATTAACGGGATGCTCTACATCCGCGGCCAGGCCCGGGATTATGACCAGTGGTCCGACATCACCGGTGAAAGCGAATGGCGCTGGGACAACTGCCTGCCAGACTTCATGCGCCACGAGGACCACTACCGGCTGGACGACGGCGGCGATGCCGACCCGGAACACCACAAGTACCACGGCCACGGCGGTGAGTGGCGGATTGAGCACCAGCGTCTGAAATGGAAGGTTCTGGAAGACTTCGCAACGGCCTGTGTTGAGGCGGGCATTCCGCGAACACGGGATTTCAATCGCGGCGACAACGAAGGCGTGGATTACTTCGAGGTGAACCAGCGCTCCGGTTGGCGCTGGAACACCTCCAAAGCCTTTTTGCGGGAAGCAGAAAAACGCCCCAACCTGACGCTCTGGCACTCCACTCACGTGCTCGGTCTGGAAACGGAAATCTCTGAAACCGGCCCCCGATGCACGGGTGTGCGCGTTGAACGGCCCGGTGAAGGCAAAGTCACGGCGAGGGCGAAGCGGGAAGTCATCCTCTCTGCCGGCGCCATTGGCTCACCGCAACTGTTGCAGCTCTCCGGAATCGGTCCCGCCGATCTTCTGAAAGAGCACGGCATTGATGTAGTTGCCGATTTGCCCGGTGTGGGTGAGAACCTTCAGGACCATCTGCAGATCCGCTCCGTGTACAAGGTGAAGGGTGTCACCACTCTGAATACCATGGCCAATTCGCTGATTGGCAAGGCCCGTATAGGTCTGGAGTACCTGCTCACCCGCTCCGGCCCTATGAGCATGGCGCCATCACAGCTTTGCCTGTTCACCCGCAGCTCCGAGGAGTACAAGCACGCCAATATTGAATACCACGTTCAACCCCTGAGCCTGGACGCCTTCGGCCAACCGCTGCACAACTTCCCGGCCATCACTGCCAGCGTCTGCAACCTGAACCCCACCAGCCGTGGCACGGTGCACATCCGCAGTAACGATCCAAAGCAGGCACCGGCCATTTCTCCCAATTACCTGAGCACGCCGGAAGATCGGAAAGTAGCCGCGGATTCATTGAGGGTAACCCGGCTTATCGCAAACCAGCCGGCGTTTCAGCAGTATCAGCCGGAGGAATTCAAGCCCGGTCTGGAGTACCAGACCGACGACGAACTGACCAAGCTGGCCGGGGATATTGGCACGACGATCTTTCATCCGGTGGGCACCACCCGCATGGGGCGTGCCGATGATGACCAGGCGGTGGTGGACCCGCACCTTAGGGTTCGGGGCGTTTCCGGACTGCGCGTAGTGGATGCAGGCGTGATGCCAACCATCACCAGCGGCAACACCAACTCCCCAACCCTGATGATTGCCGAGAAGGCCGCCCGCTGGATTCTGGCGGGTGATTGAGCATTGAACTGGTTGCAGTTTCCAGGTTTTTACGTGCGGGCAGGCTGCTAGAATCGGCAGCCTGTTTCATTTGCAAAGGATGGATCCACCATGACGCTTGCCACCTGGTTGGCTGTTGTCACTATCTGTATTCTCGGAGCTATGTCGCCGGGCCCCTCGCTGGCACTGGTGCTCAAGCAGACACTTACCGGTGGTCGGCGCAACGGCATCATCACCGCTCTTTGCCACGGCATCGGTGTCGGCATCTATGCCTTTCTGAGCATCCTCGGGCTCGCCGCCATCATCACCGCCTCGCCAACGGCGTTTTCAATTCTGCAGTGGGGCGGCGCCCTGTACCTGGCCTGGTTGGGGGTGAAAGGACTGATGGCAAAGCGGCAAACGGATGACGAACTGCCCGAGCCGCCCACCACCAAAAGTGCGGCACGTGATGGTTTTCTGATTGCCTTCTTCAACCCGAAAATCGCGGTATTCTTCCTGGCCCTGTTCAGTCAGGTCGTGGGCACCGACACCAGCATGACGGCCAAATTCGGCTACGCGGCAACGGCCCTTGTTATCGATACCAGCTGGTATCTGATCGTCGCCTGGCTGTTCTCAAACCCGAAATGGCTGACCCTGCTCAGACAGAAAGCCGTCTGGTTCGAGCGTATCTTTGGCGCCATTCTCCTTGGCCTGGCAGGCCGCCTGGTAGTCGGCATTCTGAACGGCAAATAACAGGCTCACTCCGCCAGCTGGACAATCTCATCGTATTCGCGAGTCTGAACCACCTGCTCGGCCACTGGTTCAGACGCCAGACTACAGACCTCATTGACCATGGCACTGGCCACTGTTTGCGCCTCAATGCCGCGGTACTTGTCCAGGGGACCAATAAGCAGACGGTTGACCAGCGGCATCGCCTTGATGCCCAGAGCTTCGGCGGTGCGCTGCTCTTTCCGGTCGCCCAGCAACAGACTGGGGTGATAGATGGACAGGTAGGGATAGCCCAGATCTTTCAAGGCGTCTTCAAGCTCGCCCTTGACCCGATTATAGAAAATGGTCGACGAGGATGAGGCACCGATGGCAGACATCAGGATAAAGGCCCGCACCTCATGGGCGCGGCCCAGCTCCCCTGCTTTCAAGGGATAGCCCAGATCTACCTTGCGGAATTGGTTCTGTGAGCCGGCCTTTTTGATGGTGGTACCCAGGCAGCAAACGATGATATCAACATCGAAGAGCTCGTCGTGATCCTCAAGTTTATCGAAATCGACCTCATGCTGGGCCAGCTTGTCATGCAGAGTCGGCAGTTTGTGCCGTACCAGCGCCACCACCTGTGATACCTCGTCCCTGCCCAGCAAACCTTGCAGCACCTTGCCACCGGTCAAACCAGTAGCACCCAGCAACATCACCCTCATAACAACACGTCCCGCGAGAAACCTGCTTACATAATACCAAACGACAAAAGCAAGCGCTTAATGAACGGCATGAACCGACCGGCAACGGCTGGGATCTGCTACATTCCTCATTTCCCAGGTAGCACCCAGTTGCCAGATCTGATTCAGTCGCACTCACCGTATAATTGACTATCATCAAGTTAAGCGGCCAGTTAACGATTGAGGCAGATTCCATGGTGGAACGCTTGCCACACCCGGATGGTTTCCGGTTACTTCTCACCCCCAACCGCTCCCTGAGCTGGCAAGGCAATGTCAGGATCTGGGCCGCTCTGTTTATCGTTTCAGCCCTGATTGCAACGGGGTTCAGCCTGGCCGGCGCCTGGGTCATTATCCCGTTTGCCGGGCTGGAGCTTATCGCGCTTGCCTGCGGCATCCACCTTACGTCCAGGTCGTGCCAACGACAGGAGGTTCTGTTCATCAGCAATGACGATATTCGTCTGGAGAAGGGCAGAAAGCGCAAGCAGGCGGAATGGACGCTGCCGGCCCGCTATGCACGACTTCAGGTTCACTCACCGCCCCACCCGTTCACACCTGCCAAATTGTGCCTGGCCCATCGGGATACCCAAGTCTCGATTGGCGGTTTTCTGAACATTGAAGACACCGACAAGCTCATCGGCATGCTCGAACAAAAAGGACTGCTGATTGAACGCAAAGAGCCCGATCCGAAGATCGGGCTCTGGTTCTGATCATTCCGCCCATTCCTGATTGCTTACTCGTAACTTGCCGCGATTCTTTCGATCTCTCCAGCCTCACGGGCCTCGTCCAAAGCCTGCTGGAGATCCTCGATCACAGCCGGATCGGTGTTGTTGCTGAAGGCCAGGTACATGGGCGTTTCCCGGAAGACCAGCACCGGCTGCAGCCCGGTAATTCCGTGCTCTTCCTCAGCCATCAGGGGCCCTACCAGACCATCGGTCACCCACAGATCCGCCTGGCCCAGGGTAAGGCGGCGGGTATTCACATCACCGGACATACCCATGATCACATTAAAGCCCTGATCGACCAGGTAGTCGGACATCACATCGCCCTTGTAGCCGGCGATTCTGAGGTCTTTGGCCTCTTCCAGTGAATTCAGGGTAATGTCGGAGTCCGGCGCGGCGAACAGCGCCCATTTGATGGATGCCAGAGGGCCAACCCACTGGAACTGGCCTTCCCGCTCATCGGTGCGGGCGGTGCAGAAAAGGCCATGGTTTTCCCTGTCCTGAACCCAGTTATAGGCGTAACTCCAGTCCCGCATCTTCATCACATAGTCATAGTCGACCCTGGAAAGCATGGCTTTGACCATATCCGCACAGATGCCGGTGATGTCTTCCTCGTTATGGGCAAATCCTTTTCCGGTTTCAGACGCATTATAGGGAGGGTAGTTTTCGGTGAAGATATACAAGCGCTCGGCCGCAAGAGCCTGCTGGCCAATGGCCGACAGGGTCAACGCGATGATGCCGGTTTTAATGCCTTTCATTACCTTCGAGGAGACCGATGCAGTTTCTGTGGGCATTCTCTAGTCCTTTTCGACGATTCAGCTGGAACGGGAGTCAGGCGGCCACAACACGCGGCCAGATACCAGGGACATGGTTGCAAAAGCGACACTCTGGCACTTAATGTCAGCCATTGTGGTTGATTGTGCCAGCAACGCCCATGATTGCGCTTCCTGCCGGAAAAGTCAGTGACAAAACGTATCTGAAAACCCGCGCTTGTCTCTGCTCCCTCGCTCCAGCACAATTCTGGCAGCCATTCCCTCACAATAATGAACAACAAGGCAAGCACCATGGATTTTGTCAGAACCCCGGAAACACGGTTTGATCGATTGCTGGATTACCCGTTTGACCCCCATTACCTGGAGGTGAACGGTCTGCGAATGCATTACGTGGATGAGGGCCCCGCCGAGGCAAACCCCATCCTGATGATGCACGGAGAGCCCTCATGGTCCTACCTGTACCGCCACATGATCCCCGTATGCGCGGCAGCCGGCCACAGGGTTGTCGCACCGGACCTGATCGGTTTCGGTAAATCCGACAAGCCCACGGCTATCGATGACTATTCCTACCAGCAGCACATGGAATGGATGCAGTCGTTCCTCGATCAGCTTGGACTCACCAACATCACTCTGGTTTGCCAGGATTGGGGCTCATTGCTGGGGCTGCGGCTGGCAGCAGAGAATCCCGACCGGTTCCGCGCCATTGTGGTGGGCAATGGCATGCTGCCTACCGGCGACCAGAAAGCGCCACCGGCGTTCAAGATCTGGAAAAACTTCGCCCTGCACAGCCCCTGGTTCCCCATTGCGCGGATTATCAACACTGGCTCTTTCCGCAAGCTGGGTCCCGATGAAATGCGCGCCTATGATGCGCCCTTCCCGGGCAAGAAATACAAGGCCGGCGCCCGGGCCTTCCCGCGCCTGGTGCCAATGCAGCCCAACGATCCGGCCAGCGAGGCCAATCGGAACGCCTGGAAAGTCCTTGAACGGTGGGAAAAACCGTTTCTGACCACCTTCAGCAACGGTGACCCGATTACCCGGGGCGGGGATGCGTATATGCAGAAGCGGATCCCGGGAGCCAAAGACCAGCCCCACGTAACCCTCAAGGGTGGCCATTTTCTCCAGGAGGATTCGCCCGTGCCCTTTGCCCAGGCCATCAATCGCCTGCTCGCCACCCTCGCCTGAGCATTTCAGTCCAGAGGGCTGCAGCCTCAGTCCTGGCCTACCGCTACCCTGGGTCGGTAGTGCCAGGATGACCAGCTATAGAGGCCCAGAGCGATCCAGATCACCACAAAACTGGTCAGCTGGATATCGCTCAGCGGTTCCCCGAAAACCAGCAGGGCAATAAAAAACTGCAGGGTGGGATTGATGTACATCAGGAACCCCACGGTTGCCAACCGCAGGCGCCGGGCAGCGCCGGCAAACAGGAGCAACGGAATGGCCGTCACGATGCCGCTGGCCATCAGCAAAGCACCAAGGTAAGCACTATCGCCAAAGTGGGACATGCCCTCCGTGGCAAGCCAGCCAAAGGCAAGCAGGCCGACCGGGAGCAGCAGCATGGTCTCGACGAACAGCCCGGACAGCCCATCCAGCATGACCTGTTTTCGAACCAGGCCGTAGGTGCCAAAACTGATGGCCAGAGCCAGAGAAATCCAGGGCAGCTCACCGAGTATCACCAACTGGATCAGGATACCGATGCCGGCAAGCACGACGGCCGCCATCTGCCATGGTCCCATACGTTCACGAAGCACCAGCATCCCGAGCGCCACATTCACCAGCGGCGTCAGGAAATAGCCAAGGCTGGCCTGGAGAACATGGCGGGTTTCCACGGAATAAATGTAGATGCCCCAGTTGGCGGCAATGAGCAACGCACAGGCAAGCACCCGCCAGAGCTGGGATGGATTTGCCAACGCCGCCCGAACCGCAGGCCACCGCCGCAAGCCAGTGATGACCAGGGCCAGAAACACACAGGACCAGATAATCCGGTGAATCAGGATCTCGAACGCCGGCACGCCCTCAAACAGGGCAAAGAAAAGAGGAAAGCAGCCCCAGATGGTATAGGCGCTCAAGCCATACCAGACGCCCTTGGTCACTTCCGTCATGTGTTAACCACCCCTGGGAACAGTTTTAAGCCGGTTTTTTCTGGGTGACCACCA
>PYVH01000281.1 GCA_003030785.1 Marinobacter sp. B9-2
TACACCGCATAGAGTCCCATCAGTTCGGGTTCATACTCCGGAAGGATGACTTGTAGCTTTCCTTCTTTAATCGCAGAGCCTGCAATAAAGGTGGGCTGCAGTGCAATGCCTGCACCGGCTATGGCGGCTGCAACAAGCACGTCACCATTATTGCTTATCATATCGTTGCTGTGGTTGCGGCCACTTTGTTGAAGCCCGCGCAGGAGGGGCTGGCTGGCATCCAGGTCGATATAGCTGTAATTCAGGTAACGGTGATCTCTCAGATCTTCAGGGCTCTGGGGCGTGCCGTATCGGTTCAGATAATCCGGTGAAGCGCACATCACCACGCGGACTGGTGCGATCCGTTTGGCAACCAGTGAAGAGCTTTTAAGATGGCCGATCCGCAGCGCGATATCGAACCCTTCCTCCACGATGTCGACTTTACGATCGCTTAGCTGCAGATCAATGCTCACGCCGGGATGGGCCTGCTGGAACTGGCTCAGCAACGTTGTCATATGATGAATGGCGAAGGAGGTGGGGGCGCTGATACGCAGCAAGCCGCGGGCCTCGGTTTGCAGGTCACCTAGTTCGTTCTCTGCATCGTCAATGTCATTGAGGATCTGGTGGGCTCGCAGGTGGTAACTCGCGCCCGCCTCGGTGAGGTGGATTTTGCGGGTGGTGCGATTAAGTAGGCGGACACCCAGATGCGTTTCAAGCTGGGATACGTACTTGCTCACCAGTTGCGGAGATAGCTCCAACCGATCAGCGGCGCGTGTGAATGTGCCTTCATTCACCACCGTGACGAAGGCACGCATGGCCTCGATTCGGTCCATGGGATCTCCAGGTAAATGTTCATTTTTATTATCAACGATACATGGACAATAAAGCAATAATAGCCATCTTAGTCTTTTATTTCGGCGATAGTACAGTAGTCACATCACCTGAGGCCTGGCTTCAGGACAACTCACAGAGAAAACCGAGATGACTATCGTGAACACTCAATTCGCAAAGACACTGTTCCAATCCAACGGCGGTTT
>PYVH01000282.1 GCA_003030785.1 Marinobacter sp. B9-2
ACAGATGGAAGCGGTTTCCGGCAGGGCATCCGGCCCCAGGGCCGGCGCCCCGCCCTGGCTCTCCGGCAGGATCAGCGTTTCCGGATTCTCCGGCAGGGTGATGCCATTGAGGGCGTATTGCAGCAGAGTGTCGTAGTGGCTGTTGTCGCCCACCAGAATGGCGCCCAGCAGGGTCTTGCCGTCCTCACTGATCACCATGCGGCGATAGTGGCCGGCTTGCTCATCGTTGAAGCGGATGTTGCGGGCGCCCGGGGTCTGGGCATGGGCGTCGCCGATGGAACCCACGTCCACGCCCAGCAATTTGAGCTTGGTGCTCATGTCGGCACCGGTGAAGGCCGTGTCACGATCGCCGTTCAATGCCGCAGAGAGCGTGCGAGCCATAGTGTAGCCGGGGGCTACCAGGCCGAAAATCTTCTGTTCCCAGAGCGCGCACTCGCCAATGGCGTGCACATGTGGGTCCGAGGTGGTGCAGTGGTTGTCGATCACGATGCCGCCGCGCTCGCCGATCTCCAGTCCACTGGCCCGGGCCAGGGCGTCCTGGGGCCGAATGCCTGCGGAGAACCTGGAGGGTGGCCTGGAGTACCTGAAGCAGGTGGTGCTTGAGGACAGCCTGGGCATTGGCGCGGAGCTGGAGGAGCACATGGAGGGGATTGTTGGGACTTACCAGTGCGAGTGGAAGACGGCCGTCGAGGATCCGGAGAAGCGGAAGCGCTTCCGGGAGTTTGTTAATGCGCCTTCGCAGAGCGATCCGGTTCAGGAGTGGACGATTGAGCGGGGGCAGCGGCGGCCTGTTTTGGAGTCTGCGTAGACTTTAGGTTCTGGTGAAGAGCAAGGCGCCATGGGGGTGCTTTTCTTCTGGGAAAAACAACTCGCTTCGCTCAGACATCTTTTTCCCGCCAGAAAAGCACCCCCATACCACCTCGCTCACCAAGCTTCCGTGGTATCGCTTGTAACGCATAGTTGAAATAAACGCCGAAGGAATAGGAGAAACACAATGAAACCACGCACTCGTTGGGAAGCCGTCTGTACCGTAGACGATCTGGTACCGGAATCCGGCATCGCCGTCTGGACACCGGACGGGCCAGCTCTTGCCGGCATTGTTAGGGGGTCAGGCAGCGATTGAT
>PYVH01000283.1 GCA_003030785.1 Marinobacter sp. B9-2
TAAGCGGACATCATTTATAATGTAGGCATTGTTCAACCGACCTTATCGGAGTTGCCTACTCATGCGCCATACTGACGGTCGTAAACTGGATCATAAAACTCTGGAAGCTCTTCGCATTCGTGCTGTCCAACAGGTTATGGATGGTGAAAGTCCTGAAGTTGTCATCAAAGCCCTGGGTATGAGTCGGGCCCGTATCTATGAATGGCTGGCTGCTTTCCGTGAAGGTGGGTTTGACGCACTGAAGGCCAAAGAGATTCCCGGGCGTCCGAAAAAGCTTAGCGGCGAACAGATTCGGGAGCTTTACACCTGGATTACCACCTTTACCCCGGACCAGTTGAAGTTCGATTTTGCCTTGTGGACCCGGGGTCGGGTACGGGAGTTGATCCGGCAAAAGTTCAACGTTCGACTCAGTGATGTCTCTGTCGGTCGCCTGCTTCGCAACCTGGGGCTGACACCGCAAAGGCCACTGCACCGGGCGTACCAGCAGAAGCCAGAGGCTGTAAAGCAGTGGAAAGAGGAAACTTACCCAGAGATTCGCAAAGAAGCCAAGAAGGTCGGCGCCACCATCTATTTTGGTGATGAGGCCAGCATACGTTCTGACTACCATAGTGGCACTACCTGGGCGCCCATCGGAGAAACGCCGGTGATTCGCAATACCGGTAGTCGCTTCAGCATCAATATGATCTCTGCCATTTCCCCCCGTGGAGAGCTTCGGTTCAAAACCATTGAAGGGACAATGAATACGGACGCCTTCATTGGGTTCCTCAAAGCATTGGTACAAGACGCCGAAAAGCCGATATTCCTGATTCTGGATAACCATCCAGTGCACCATGCCCGCCGGGTCCGGGCATACGTGGAGGGCCTCAACGGCAAGCTCAAGCTGTTCTTCCTGCCGCCTTACTCACCGGAACTGAATCCTGATGAGTCCGTTTGGGGCTACATCAAATACCACCACGTCGGAAAAAAGATCATAAACAGCAAAGACCAACTTCGGAATATCGTTTATCGACAACTTCGGCGGTTACAGAAACTACCCCGGTTATTGAAGTCTTTTTTCGGTCATCCGGACCTGGCGTATATCGCCGGGTGATGTTCGCTTACTTTGTTTCTGATTAGTA
>PYVH01000284.1 GCA_003030785.1 Marinobacter sp. B9-2
CCCAGCAGTCGATTGCCAAGTCGGAACGAATAGCTATCGAAAGGACCCGAGGGCGGGACACCGATCTCCCAGTAGCCGATGCGACCGGGGTAGTCCTGAATAGTGGTCAGGGTGCCGCCACTGAGCACATCCACCGTCGCCGGCTCGTAATGGAACTCGTTGAGAGTACGGGTGAACAGGCGGCCCTCGGCAAAGCGTGGGTCGTCCAGCACCTGGCGCACATACTTGAGATTGGTTTCGATGCCATAGAGCTGGCTGTTATCCAGGGCCTGCATCAGCCGCTGGCGGGCCGATTCGCGATCGGCCTCATGCACGATCACCTTGGCGAGCATGGGATCATAGAGCGGCGACACCTCCGTACCCGGTTGGATCCAGGTATCGATTCGCAGGCCATCCTGTTCGGGCCAGGCCACGTTGGTGAGTAGTCCGGCCCCGGGTTGGAAATCCTTATTCGGATCTTCCGCATAGATCCGGGCCTGGATGGCATGGCCGGACGGGACAAGGTTGCTGCCCAGTTCTGAAAGGTCGGGCAGGGTGCCGGCGCCCAGTTCTACCATCCAGCGCACCAGGTCCACACCAAATACCTGTTCGGTAACACCGTGTTCCACCTGTAAGCGGGTATTCACTTCCAGGAAGTAGAACTCGGTGGTGTCTGGGTCATAGATAAACTCAACGGTGCCGGCACTGCGGTAGCTGATACTTTCGCCCAGCTGGCGCGCGGTGGCGTGCATGCGTGTGCGGACGTCCTCGGTGAGCCCGGGAGCCGGTGCTTCTTCAATCACTTTCTGGTTTCGGCGTTGGGCGGAACAGTCTCGCTCGCCAAGGGCCAGAACCTGGCCTTTGCCATTGCCAAATAGCTGCACTTCCACATGGCGGGCGTGTTCCACGAATTTTTCCAGGAACACGCCGCTGTTGCTGAAGTTGTTCTGGCTCAGGCGCTGGACCGACTCGAAGCTTTTGCTGAGATCCTCCGGGCCATAGCAGCGGGACATGCCGATGCCGCCACCGCCGGCGGTGCTTTTCAGCATCACCGGGTAGCCGATGGTGTCGGCGGCTTTTAGCGCTTCCTCCAGATTGGTCAGCAAGCCGGTGCCTGGTAGCAGTGGTACGCCG
>PYVH01000285.1 GCA_003030785.1 Marinobacter sp. B9-2
ATTCAGCAGGACCTGATCAATGGAAGGGCCGTAGGGGCCTGGCCAGGCCTTGCTGGTTTCCGTCAGGGCGCCCTGTTCGGTCAACTTCCACTCGTGCTCTACCGGCATCAGGATGACATCGCCATTCTGAACCTGGTAACCCTCTTCCGCCCGCTTGAGCTGATAGTGGGCGTGGCGCCCCAGCACCCGGGTCAGAACCTCTGTGAAGTTGCCATCAATGTGCTGGGCATAGATAAAGCCCACGGGCAGATTCGGAGGCAGATGATCCAGGAACGTCTTTACTGCCGCCGGGCCACCCAATGAGGCGCCGAGGATCCAGATGTCCTCGGCCACTGAACCGGGTACAGCCGGTGGAATCCAGTGTGGCAGGTCCGGCGAAGGTGTCGCTGCCGGCGTATCCTGCTCCAGCTCTACCAGTGCGGCCTCGGAATCCAGTTCCTCCAGGTGTCCCAGTTGCTGCTCGAGCTTGCCCAGCAGCCGTCTTTCCCAGCGAAAATACTCGGTGCTTCCGGGCTTGGGGGCTTCGTCCAGCCCGAACAGTACCGGTGCTTCCGTGTTTTCAAGCAGGTGATCGAACAGTAACGGGTGATCGGCCTCGTCTTCGAGGGTCACCAGCCAGAGGCTGGCATCGGGAAACTCCGGATAGCCCAACAACCGGTCCGGATCCCCGGAAAAACGCACCTCGAGACCGAACCTGGAGGTGGCGGCCTGCAGCCGATGACGCTGCAGCACCACATCCGACACGATCCCGACCGTTGGCCGGCCACACTGGCCGGCCATCACTGTCTTCCGGTCAGCCGCTCAATGGTCTCAAGCAGCTCGGTTTCCTGGAACGGCTTGCCGAGATACTCGTTGACACCAATGGCCAGCGCACGCTCGCGGTGCTTTTCGCCGGTTCGGGAGGTGATCATGCAGATCGGAGTTTCCCGCAGGTTGTCGTCGTGGCGCACAAAGCTGGCAACTTCGAAACCATCCATCCGCGGCATCTCGATATCCAGCAGGATAATGTCCGGTTTGTGGTCCTGCAGCTGTGCGACCGCGTCCAGGCCGTCTTTAGCGGTGATGACTTCCATGCCGTTACGTTCCAGCAGTCGTGAGGTAACCTTCC
>PYVH01000286.1 GCA_003030785.1 Marinobacter sp. B9-2
TAAAGCCCTGCTTGACCTGCGGGTTCTCCATCTGCTGCGGCTGGCCTGCGTTCGGGGGCAACTGGTACATGCCCGCGCCCATGGGCAGCATCTGCGCCGCCTCGTTGATCGCGACAACGCTGACCGCGCCAAGCACCGCGCCTTGGGGGTTGGTCACGGTGCCGCTGGTGGTGATCACCACCTCGTCCCCCACATCATCGGGCAGCACGACAGGCCCGCCGCCCACGCCAAGCAGGGGCATACCACCTGCGGTTTTCAACTGGCCGTCGACATCGACCACAAGACGCCCGTGACGGCTGTACCCGGTTTCGCCGCCGGGGAGCTGGAAGCTGAGCCAGCCATCACCGGCCACGGCGATGTCCATCGGGTTGCCGGTCTGCATCAACGGGCCGTCGGTAAGTTCAAGGTACGTCCCGCTTTCGCGCACATAGTTGATCGCATTATCGCCGCTGCCATCGGGTATGGATTCAAGCACGGGGTGGATCGCCTTGTAGCCCGAGGTCGTGGCGTTGGCGAGGTTATGCGCCGTCGTGTCCATGTTGCGGGTCAGCACGGTTGCCTGAGAAAGCGCCACATAACTGATATTGGTCATCTCATCCTCCGGCGGTGCTGAAGCATCACGAAAAAACGCATTGTACATGTCATTGCAAATACAAATTTTCATGAATACAAGGATAAGGCAAGTTCTATTTACACTCTCAAGGATAGGTGTGCGCCAGTATATTTGCATATCGGTGGTTAAGGCGTTGCTGGTTCTTGCGGTTCCGGCGGGTGTACTTGTGGCCGCGCCCTCTGAAGTGGTTGATACGCTGGATCACAGCGCGTTGGACGCAGGGCAGACATGGCGGCGGGATCTGGATTTGCGGCGCTGGTCTCCGGACGGGTTGCGCGATGATTTGCGGCACAGCATCGCCAAGCTCGGCAGCCAGCGGGGCAATGACCAGACGCGGGTGATGATGGATGTGGCCGAACTGTATATGGCCCATATGCTGCTGTTCGAGGCGGGCTCTATCCTTGCCGAAGTGACCCCTGATACGCCGGTCCATAAACGCCGTCACCGTGCGCTGTCCGACGCGGTGCGTCTGCTGGCGGGGGAAGCACCGACC
>PYVH01000287.1 GCA_003030785.1 Marinobacter sp. B9-2
CGGCGTCCTGGGCCATTCCGATAGCATCCAGGGTTTCTGTTAGGGTTCCGATCTGGTTGAACTTGATCAGTACCGAGTTGGCAATTCCCTTACGGATGCCCTCTGTGATGATTGCGCTGTTGGTCACGAAAAGGTCGTCACCCACCAGCTGCACACGTTCGCCCAATTTCTCGGTCAGCAGTTTCCAGCCGTCCCAGTCGCTCTCGTCCATGCCGTCTTCAATAGACGCGATGGGATACTTCATGGCCAGATTGAGTAGGTAATCCGAGAACTCCTCAGAGGTATACTCTTTGCCGGCACCCTTGAGGTTGTATCGGCCGTCTTCATAGAATTCAGAAGCGGCACAATCAAGAGCAAGGACCACATCGGATCCGGGCCGATAACCTGCCTTTTCAACGGCGGCCAGAATCAGGTCGAGTGCCTCCTCGCTGGAACGCAGATTCGGTGCGAAGCCACCTTCATCGCCCACCGCCGTGGACAGCCTGTTCTTCCTTAAAAGCGACCGGAGGGCATGGAAGGTTTCCACCCCCATCCTCAGCGCCTCGCTGTAGCTGGGCGCCCCGACCGGTTGGATCATGAATTCCTGGATATCAACGTTGTTGTCGGCATGGGCGCCACCATTGATGATGTTCATCATGGGCACTGGCAAGATACTGGGGCCGTTGCAGCCATAAAGCTCGGCAAGATACCGGTACAGGGGCTGTTGCCGGTAATTGGCGCCGGCGTTGGCTGTGGCCAGGGATACGGCCAGAATCGCATTAGCCCCCAATTCCGCCTTGTTGGGCGTGCCATCCATCTCGCACATGAGGCGATCCATCACGAGCTGATCAAATACCACGCGCCCCTCCAGCGCCGGAGCAATCCGTTCGTTAACGCACCGAACTGCATGCAGGACGCCCTTGCCGTTGTAGCGACTGTCATCACCATCGCGCTTTTCCAGCGCCTCCCGGGTTCCCGTGGACGCCCCGGATGGCACACGGCCCTGCCCGACCACGCCATTTCGGAGTTCTACGTCCACTTCCACTGTGGGAAATCCGCGGGAATCCAGAATTTCCCGGGCAGTGACTGATTTTATCTGTTCCATAGCGTCGTTCCTGTTCAATC
>PYVH01000288.1 GCA_003030785.1 Marinobacter sp. B9-2
CCACGTGCTCGACAGCAACGATGGTTATGTCGCGCGGGGCACGGCGAGCTGGTATGGCGAGAAGTTCCATGGCCACAAAACCTCGAACGGCGAAACCTTTGACATGTACACCATGTCGGCGGCGCACAAATCCCTGCGGATTCCCGGTTATGCGCGGGTAACGAATCTTTATAACGGTCGCTCGGTGATCGTACGGGTCAATGACCGTGGGCCCTTCCATAGCGACAGAATCATCGACCTGTCCTACGCCGCTGCCAAGAAACTGGGCTACCAGGCGCGGGGCACAGCGCGGGTGGAAGTCGCTGCCATTACCGTCAGGCCGGATGGCAGAATGTTCATTGCCGGTAAGCCCTTTTCTCCCGGAGACTCGCCCGGATACGCCGAAGGCCGGGTGAAGGCAAGCGGTGACATGGCGACGACCAACCGGTCATTGTTTGTGCAACTGGGGTCTTTCAGCAGCCGCGATCCGGCGGAAAAGCTGCTCAGCCAGGTCAGGGCGGTGCTGGAAAACCCGATGCGTGTGCGGGCAGTTGATACGTCTTCAGGACGCTTTCATCGGGTTCAGGTAGGCCCGTTCAGCGATGAAGACAGCGCCAGGCGGACTCAGAACCTTTTGGAGGCCCGTGGCTTCGATCAGTCCATCCTGCTGACCGATACCCACTGAGCACGCCAGAAAAAGACACTTTTAAAAACACCCGAATAAAGAAACACACTTAACGACGAATGAATGGACCCATGGCCTTAAACTCTGCTTTTCGAACCCTATCCGTTGTCTTTGTGCTGATGCTTGCCCTCACAGGCAAGGCGATGTCCCAGTCGGTACTGATTCCGTCGCCGCCGCAGATTGCCGGCACCTCCTATGTTCTGATGGATCCCAAGAGCGGGCGGATCATCATGGAGGAGAACAGCCACGAGCGCCTGCCTCCGGCCAGTCTGACCAAAATGATGACGGCCTATATTGTCGAGCGGGAGCTCGATGAGGGCCGCATTGCTATGTCCGACATGGTTCCGATCAGCGTCAATGCCTGGAAGACCGAAGGTTCCCGTACCTTTGTCCGGGAGGGCACCCAGGTGTCAGTGGAGGACCTGCTCAGGGGAGTGAT
>PYVH01000289.1 GCA_003030785.1 Marinobacter sp. B9-2
CCCATTCCCTGGATCCGGACCAGCTCATTTCGGAGCCGGTAGCTATCTCCACCCGTGTGGCACCGTCCTTCATTCGGTTGGGCCAACTTGAACTCTTTGGTCGCAGGGCCCGAAAGCAGGAGCACCCACGTGCGCTTGAAGAACTCGAGCAGCTGGTACTGCACCTGATTGATCGGGAGTACAACGGCGTTATTGATCAGTCACTCGATACTCCCACAAAAATCGTGATGCTCGCACGGGCGTTCCGCAGCCGTCTTGCCTCCCTGGTCGCGAACTGGATCCGGGTTGGTTACTGCCAGGGCAATTTCAATAGTGACAACTGCGCCGCCGGCGGCTTCACACTGGATTACGGCCCCTTCGGCTTCTGTGAAGTGTTTGAACCCTTTTACCAGCCATGGACCGGTGGCGGACAGCACTTCTCCTTCCTGAACCAACCCGCGGCAGCGGAAAGGAACTTTAAAAGTTTCTGTTCAGCCCTGAGGCCTCTGCTAGGCGCTCACGAGGATGAACTGGCTCAACTCGAGGAGATTCATAGCGGCTTTCCGGAGGTGATGCAGGCGGAAATGGAAAAGATGTGGTCGGCCAAGCTGGGCCTTGAGTCGTTTGACGTCGAACTCTTCAGGGAGTTGATGATGCTGATGACACAGACACCTGTGGATTACAGCGTCTTTTTTCGCGAGCTCTCCTCAATACCCAACCAGATACTCAGACAAACGCTGGTAGCTATACTCCACCCGCGCATAGGCGGAATTGGGCACACCCTCGAACTCGCGCCCACAGTCACCACCCGCATTGTATGGTTTAAGGTAGGCATCGCGAATTAGATTCGGTTGTTCAACAACAAAGCCTGGCCCATCTGCTGCAGGGTAATTCATCGCCCATTCGAAACTGCCGTCACCGGTCACCCGAGGCAACTGGAGCCGATCCGGATCCAGGAATCCGTAGCGCAACAGTCGCAGATACGGCGGCTCATCTTCAGAAAACTCCCTTCGATCGAACTCAAGAACCGGATCGGTAAAAGCTTCTGGCTGTGGTTCATAGCCTGAAAACTGGTACGCCTGAACTCCGGTTACAACCTGGTTTGCTTCGGCGGCATCC
>PYVH01000030.1 GCA_003030785.1 Marinobacter sp. B9-2
GGAGACGTACTGATAGCCCTGGGCTCCTCCGGCCCCCACTCCAACGGCTACTCCCTGATCCGGAAAATTCTGGAAGTCAGCAACGCCGACCTCGACCAGCCAATGGGCGACACCACCCTGGCCAATGCCCTGATGGCACCGACCCGAATCTATGTGAAGAACCTTCTGCAACTGATTCGCGAAGTGGACGTCCGGGCACTTTCCCACATCACCGGTGGTGGCCTGCCGGAAAACATTCCCAGGGTCCTGCCGAGCGGCACCATTGCGGCCATTGATACCGACAGCTGGTCATTGCCCCCGGTATTCCAGTGGCTGAAGGACAACGGCGGCGTTGCCAGTGAAGAGATGTACCGCACCTTCAACTGCGGTATCGGCATGATTGTCTGTGTGCCCGCCAATCAGAAAGAGCTGGCTCTGGATACCCTGAAAGCACTGGGCGAGCACGCCTGGCAAGTAGGCCTGATCGAACGCGCAGATAACGAAGGGGCAGATGCCTGCGTTCGCTATGCGCCGGGGCTGCTGTCGGCATGAAGGCAGATCAGACCCCGTTGCCGAAAATCCTGGTGCTCGCGTCCGGAAGCGGTACCAATCTACAGGCATTGATCGAAGCCAGTCGTGAGCGGGACTTCCCCGGGCAGATCGTTGCTGTCGGCTGCAACCAGCCAGGTGCTTTTGCCCTGGAACGTGCGGCCCAGGCCAATATCGAAACCTTTGTGGTAAACCACAAGAACTTCGAATCCCGGGAAGAATTTGATGCCTCCCTGATGGCGGAAATACTCCGCTACAATCCGGAGTTGATCGTGTTGGCAGGCTTCATGAGAATCCTGACCACGGATTTTGTCCGGGCTTTCCGGGGCAAGATGCTGAACATACATCCGTCACTGCTGCCGAAGTACACCGGTCTGAACACCCACCGCCGGGCCCTGGAAGCCGGCGATAAGGTTCACGGCGTTTCAATCCACTTCGTTACCGAGCAGTTGGATGGCGGACCGGTTATTGCCCAGGCCGAAGTGTCCATTGCTTCGGATGATACTCCTGAGAGCCTCGCAGATAAGGTACAGGCCAAGGAACATATCCTTTACCCTATCGTTGTGCGCTGGTTCTGCGAGGGTCGGATTCAGTTGGGCAGTGATTACGTGATGTTCGACGGTGAGCCGCTGAACGTCCCGATGCGCCTCCCCGAGACCTGATCAACCGCCTGAACGAATTGTCATCCCCCCAGCCTCCCCGAGCAGCTACACTGTCGCCACTGATGACGGTAATTGTTCGGGTTTAACAGGATGCTTTCACGACGACTCACCAGAATAGGTGGCGCGGCCTTGCTGACCTGCCTCGGCATTCTCGCCGGGCCGGTCACTCTGCTCGCTCAGACCGAGACCGAGCTGGTTCCTTTTGAGGCCAGCTACACCGCGGCCATGGAAAAGGGCCTCTCCCTCAATGGTACCGCAAAGCGCACACTCACCTCCCAGGGCAACGACGTCTGGCTGTACCGCACGGATGTGGACTCCTTTATCGTCAGTATCGATGAATCCCTGATTTTTCGCTGGGAGGACGGGCAAGTGATACCCATGCGATATCGCTACCGCCTGTCTGGCTTCCTGGTCAGTGACCGGAAAAACTCCATCGACTTTGACTGGTCCGAAGGCACTGCGACCGGGGAGCACAAGGGAAAACCCTTTGAGATAGAGCTGGAAGAGGGGCTGCTGGACCCGCTGGGGTATCAGCTTCAACTGCACCAGGACATCAAGAACGGTGAGCGCGAGATGACCTATCGGGTGCTTGATGGCGACTCCATAGACACCGACCGTTTCGCAGTAATCAATGGCGGGAAAATGAACACCGGCAGTCAGCAGAGGGCCACACTCAAGGCAGAGAAGGTTCGCGAGGACTCAAAACGCCAGACCCTGATGTGGTTCTCACCGGAACAGAATTTCCTGCTCGTGCGCCTCAGACAGGTAGAGCCTGATGGCAGCACCTACGAGCTGAAACTCAAGGAAGCGGAGTTCGAACGCTAGAGGCTGCGCCCGGCCTCCCGCCAGACGGCCTTGACCTCGTCAGCGATGATCCGCAGACCCTCGGCAACCCGGTCGTCGTCCTGGGAATAGGTCACGCGCAGGCATTCGTGCCGGTGCTTCCAGCCATCCTCCGGCAGCCCCGGGAAGAAATAATGACCGGAAACCACCAGGACACCCCGGCTCTTCAACCGCTGGTACAACTCAAGACTGGTAATCGGCAGATCCGGAAACCAGAGCCACAGGAACATGGCACCCTCGGGCTTGTGGACATACCAGCGGCAACTGTCCTCCCCCATGGCGTCCCGGAAAGCAGACACCGCCCGTTCCATCTTCGCCTTGTAGAAAGGGCAAACCACATCCCGGCTCAGAGACAATATTTCACCGGAGCGCACCAGAGGCTCCGCCAGCATGGCGCCAAAGCTGCCGGTGGCCAGGTTCATGATGGCATTTATAGCTGACAACGCCTTGATCACCGGCTCGGCCGCAATCACGATACCGGTCCGCGCTGCCGGCAAACCAAGCTTGGACAGGCTCAGGCAGAGGATGATCTGGTCGTTCCAGGTGGGCGTCGCATCGACGAACAGCAGGCTGGGAAACGGGGTGCCATAGGCGCCGTCGACAATCAGTGGTATATCGTGTTGTCGGGCAAGCTCTTCAAGCCGCGCAAGCTCTTCGTCAGTAACGACGTTACCGGTCGGATTGGTGGGCCGCGACACACAGATGGCCCCGGTCTCGCCGGTAACCTCAACGGCATCAAAATCCACCCGGTACTTGAATTCGTGGACATCGGTGAACGAGATGTCCGGCTGGACCGCATGGAACAGGCCCGGTTCGATGCCGGCGTCGGCGTAGCCGATGTACTCGGGCGCCAGGGGCAACAGGATGTGCTTGCGGTGACCTTCACCATAATCGCCGCCAAACATGTTGAACAGCATGAAGAAGGCCGCTTGGCTGCCATTGGTCAGCGCGATGTTCTCGGGCTTCAGGCCCCAACCATATTCCCGGTTGAGCAGTTCGGCGAGCGAGGCGATAAACTGCTTTTCGCCCTGGGGCGGATCGTAGATGCCGACCAGGCGACGCACATCGCCCTCGTTACGGCTCATGTCCGCCAGAATTTCCTGAACTCTCTGCTGGATCTCGGGAATGTGCCCCGGATTCCCGCCACCCATCATGATCATGTCGTCGCCGGATGCCATGGCATTACCCAGGTCATCCATCAGAGACGTGATGCCGGCATCGGCGGTGAACTTGCGACCAAAAGCAGAGAGGTTCATGGGGTAAAATCCATCTGACCTAATCTGAAAATATCGGGTAATACCGGAAGTGTAGCTTGCTCCTTCACCCGGCGTTTATTCGCCGAGCGAGATACCCAGGTTACTGACGCCCTCGTTGGCTGCGTCTTCCCGAAGCCGGGCCACGAACTGATCGGTTGGCGTTCGTTGGCGTTTCAGCGCCAGGATCAGGTCTCGCTGAAAGGTTTTGTCTTCCTTCATCAAGGGATGCTGATCGAGCAGACGAACCAGCTCGTCTTCCTCCAGGTCTTCCCCTTCGGACAGCTCAATAAAATTCATCACGGTCCCGGTGGCCATTTGCGAGGCATCGGTAGCGCGGTGTTTGGCCGGGTTCAGGCGGTTCAACAGGGCCTGCTCGTGAAGCTGACAGAAGTCGAAGGCCGGATAAACGCCATAGGCGTCATAGGCTTCCACGTCCGGCGACAGGGTCTCGAGTTTCGCAAGCAGCTGGGGAATGGCGGTTTCGGCGACGTCTTTCTGGAGCATGCCCCAGGCCAGATCCAGAAGCTGGCGCATTTTGGCACCGGTTTTCAGCCCCATGGCATCAGCAAACAGGGCATAGTTCGGAAATGAGCGCTCAGCCAGAGCGAGCAGGAAGGCGCATTCGCGCCAGCCCTGTAGTTGTGAAACGGCTTTCAGGAACTGGTTGGCGTTCATGTCCTGGGCAGGGTCACGCCGGTCTGGCCAAGATATTTGCCGCCCCGGTCTTTGTAGCTGGTTTCACAGATCTCGTCGGATTCGAAGAACAGCATCTGGGCGACGCCTTCGTTGGCGTAGATTTTCGCCGGCAGGTTGGTGGTATTGGAGAATTCCAGGGTAACCTGGCCTTCCCATTCCGGCTCCAGCGGGGTGACGTTGACGATGATGCCGCAACGAGCGTAGGTGGACTTGCCCAGGCAGATGGTCAGAACGCTTCGCGGGATGCGGAAGTATTCAACGGTGCGGGCCAGTGCAAAGGAGTTCGGCGGGATGATGCAGACGTCGCCGGTGTAGTTGACGAAGCTGTTTTCGTCGAAGTTCTTCGGGTCCACGGTGGCGGAGTGGACGTTGGTGAAGATTTTGAATTCGTTGCTGCAGCGTACGTCGTAGCCGTAGCTGGAGGTGCCGTAGGAGATCACGCGGCCTTTTTCGGTTTCACGAACCTGTCCGCTTTCGAACGGTTCGATCATGCCGTGTTGTTCGGACATCCGGCGAATCCACTTGTCGGATTTGATGCTCATTGGCGAAGTCTCGTATCCACTGGGAAAATTGGGGCGTAGTTTACCTGTTCCCTTGGGGTCTGTCGAAGCCCTAACATCGAGTTCCGCGGCTGGTGTCTCAGACCTCCAGATTGGCGGGCTGCGGCCATAGGAACCGTCTTCCAAAAACCGCTACGAGCACATCCATGTGCGCTTGACGAAGGCCATCCTTGGCCTTCGACATTTTTGGAAGACGGCCCCTATGCCCGCGAACTTACCTTGGTCAAGAACTCCGCGAGATTGAGCGTATCAGTGCTCGGTCACTGAAACGCTTGAGATCGAACCGGAGAGGTTCCGCTCGCGGGTCGAGAGCTCGGCCCCTACCCTTCTTGCGATATCCCGGTAACGACGGGCCACTTCGGAATCCGGTTCGGCGATCACCGAGGGGGTGCCGCCATCGGTTTGTTCGCGGATGGTCATGTGCAGGGGCAGCTGGCCGAGGAGCGTTGTGTCGTATTCCTGGGCAATGCGTTCGCCGCCGCCGTGGCCGAAGAGGGGCTCTTCGTGGCCGCAGTTGCTGCAGATGTGGACGCTCATGTTTTCGACAACGCCCAACACGGGGATGTCGACTTTGCGGAACATTTCGATGCCTTTCTTGCCGTCCAGCAAAGCGATGTCCTGGGGTGTGGTGACGATGACCGCGCCGGTTACCGGGACTTTCTGGGCCAGGGTGAGCTGGATGTCGCCGGTGCCGGGGGGCATGTCGACGATGAGGTAGTCGAGTTCATTCCAGAGGGTCTGCTGGAGCAATTGCATCACGGCGCCACTGACCATGGGGCCGCGCCAGACCATGGGGGTTTTCTCGGTGACGACGAAGGCCATGGAGTTGGCCTGGAGGCCGTGAGCGTCCATGGGGACGAAGTATTTGTTTTCGCGAGTGTCCGGGCGTTTGCCTTCGGGCACGCCGAGCATCATGCCGATGCTGGGCCCGTAGATGTCGGCGTCGAGGATGCCGACCCGGGCGCCTTCGGCCTGGAGCGCCAGAGCGAGGTTGACGGCGGTGGTGGATTTACCGACGCCACCCTTGCCGGAGGCGACGGCGATGATGTTTTTCACGCCGGGCACCGAGGGCAGGTCTTTCTGGACTTTGTAGGAGTGGATTTTCTGGCCTACGTGGACGTCCACATTTTCTACCCCGTCGACGTCTTCCAGGGCGTTGCCCACCAGCTGTTTCAGGGCGCCGGCGATGCCTTTCGAGGGGTATGGCAGCTCGACCATGAGGGTGACGTTTCCGTTCTCATCGGCATTCAGGGATTTAACGGCACCCAGTTCGTAGAGGTCCTTGTTCAGGTACGGGTCACGGTATTGGCGAACCGCTGTTTGCAGGGCCTGCTCTGAAATCTGTGTCATCGGGTTCTCCGGAATAAGCTCATGCTCGATTTTAAGCACGGAAACAGGTGATTCGGGTGAAAATTATCTGCTCGGAAGGTATCATCTGTGCCCGTTTCTGACCATATGGGGTCTTTACCTGGGGCAATCAATCCAGACAGCCGCCAGTCCCCGTTTTGTCTTTCCAACCCGTGTCAACATAAGGTTCGGACATCACCATGACGCAAGCGAGCAAGCAACAGCGCGATATTCTGGTTACCAGCGCCCTGCCGTACGCCAACGGCCCTATCCATCTCGGGCACCTGCTGGAATACATTCAGACCGATATCTGGGTACGCTACCAGAAGATGCGGGGCCAGAATTGTTTCTACGTTTGCGCCGACGATGCCCATGGCACCGCCATTATGCTCCGCGCCGAGCGGGAGGGTATTACGTCCGAGCAGCTGATCGACCGGATCCGTGAGGAGCACCAGGAAGATTTCGCCGGGTTCCACATCCGCTTTGACAACTATTACACCACGCATTCCGAAGAGAACCGCCAGTTCTCGGAGTACATCTACCGTCAGTTGCAGGAAAACGGGCACATTGCCACGCGCAAGATCACCCAGTCCTACGACCCGGAAAAGAACATGTTCCTGGCGGACCGGTTCATCAAGGGCACCTGCCCGAAGTGCAAGACCGAGGACCAGTACGGTGATAACTGCGAGGCCTGTGGCGCCACCTACACACCTGCCGAGCTGATCAACCCGCGCTCGGCGGTCTCCGGCGCCACGCCTATCGAGAAAGAGTCCGAGCACTATTTCTTCAAGCTGCCGGATTTCCATGACTTTCTCGCCAAGTGGACCCGCAGCGGCACGCTGCAGCCCCAGGTCGCCAACAAGCTGGCGGAATGGCTGGACGCAGGCCTCCAGGAATGGGACATCAGCCGTGATGCCCCCTACTTCGGTTTCGAAATTCCGGACGCTCCCGGCAAGTACTTCTACGTGTGGCTGGACGCGCCGATCGGCTACCTGGCCAGTTTCAAGAACCTGTGCAACCGTGAAGGCATCGATTTCGAGCACTTCTGGAAAGCGGATTCCGAGGCCGAGGTCTACCATTTCATCGGCAAGGACATCATCAACTTCCACGCGCTGTTCTGGCCTTCCATGCTTCACGATGCCGGCTTCCGCACGCCGACGGCCGTCTGGGCCCACGGCTTTGTAACCGTCAACGGCAAGAAGATGTCCAAGTCCCGCGGTACGTTTATCATGGCCCGCACCTACCTGGACCATCTGAACCCGGAATACCTGCGCTACTACTTTGCCGCCAAGCTGACCGGCAGCGTGGATGACATGGACTTGAACCTGGAGGACTTTTCCGCCCGGGTTAATTCGGACCTGGTGGGCAAGGTGGTGAACATCGCCAGCCGCAGTGCCGGCTTCATCACCAAGCGTTTCGACGGTCAGCTTGGTCAGGTCACCGAACATGCCAAACTGAAGGAATTCATCGAAGCCGGCCAGGAAATCGAGGAATTCTATGAGGCCCGCGAATTCGGCCGCGCGATGCGCCGGATCATGGAACTCGCCGACATTGCCAACCAGTACGTCAATGACGAGCAGCCCTGGGTGATCGCCAAGCAGGAAGGCCAGGATGAAAATCTGCAGGCTATCTGCACCAACGCCATCAACATGTTCCACCTGCTGATGACCTACCTGGCACCGGTACTACCGGAAACCGCCAAGGCCTCCGAGGCGTTCCTGAATGCGCCGCTGGACTGGAACAAACGCGCAGAACGCCTCGAGAACCATGGCATCAACAAGTTCAAGCCGTTGATGAACCGTGTCGACATGGCCCAGATCGAGAAAATGCTGGATGCCTCCAAGGAAGAGTTGCCTGCAGCGACCGGCAAACCGGCACCTGCTTCCAATCTTGAGCCCATCGCGGATGAAATAGAATTTGGCGATTTCGCGAAAGTGGATCTTCGCGTCGTTAAAATTGTCAAAGCCGAGCACGTGGAAGGTGCCGACAAACTTCTTCGCCTTACCCTTGACGTGGGGCACGGCGACCGCAACGTGTTTGCTGGTATCAAGTCTGCTTACAGGCCGGAAGATCTCGAGGGGCGCCTGACTGTCATGGTGGCCAACCTCAAACCGCGGAAAATGAAGTTCGGGATGTCCGAGGGCATGGTTCTGGCAGCAGGCCCCGGTGGCAAGGATATCTTTATCCTGTCCCCGGATTCCGGCGCCACCCCCGGCATGCGGATTATGTAAGGGCGGCCGGGCAACGCTGGCAGGGGTCCAGGGGAGCAAGGTAAATGACCGAATATCTGCTGATTCTGGTCAGCACCATTCTGGTGAACAATTTTGTACTGGTTCAGTTCCTGGGCCTGTGCCCGTTCATGGGCGTATCCGGCAAGCTGGAAACGGCCATGGGTATGTCCCTGGCTACCACGTTCGTGCTGACCCTGGCATCGGTGTGCAGCTACCTTGCCTACACTTACCTGCTTGAACCGCTGGATCTGGCGTTTCTGAGAACCATCACGTTCATTCTGGTGATTGCCGTGGTGGTCCAGTTCACCGAGATGGTGGTTCGCAAGACAAGCCCGTTGCTTTATCGGGTGCTGGGTATTTTCCTTCCGCTGATCACCACGAACTGCGCGGTGCTCGGCGTTGCCCTTCTGAACATCAACAAGAACAACAACTTTGTTGAGTCGGTTCTGTATGGATTTGGCGCAGCAGCGGGCTTTTCCATGGTTCTGGTGCTGTTCGCGGCCATGCGTGAGCGCATCGCCGTGGCCGACGTGCCAGTTGCCTTTCGCGGTGCTGCCATCGGCCTGGTTACGGCCGGGCTGATGGCTCTGGCTTTCCTGGGCTTTGGCGGCCTGGTCAGCGTTTGACCGGCTGGCAGGATTAGGAGTAACAGGTTATGTGGACAAGCGTTCTTGTTGCCGTTGTGGTTCTTCTGGCCCTTGCCGTTGTTTTCGGCGGCCTGCTCGGATTTGCCGCCGAACGATTCAAGGTGGAAGTCAACCCCCTGGTCGACCAGATCGATGCCCTTCTACCCCAGACCCAGTGCGGCCAGTGCGGCTATCCCGGCTGTCGGCCCTATGCCGAATCCATTGCCGAAGGTGGCCCCATCAACAAGTGTCCGCCAGGTGGCGAGTCCACTATCAAGGCGCTGGCAGACCTTCTGGATGTGGAGCCGGAACCATTGGATGCCGAGCATGGCGTTGAGCATGTCAAACGGTTTGCGGTGATTCGCGAAGACGAGTGTATCGGTTGCACCAAGTGCATCCAGGCCTGCCCCGTGGATGCCATTCTCGGCGCCGCCAAACACATGCACACGGTGATTGAGAGCGAATGCACCGGCTGTGATCTGTGCGTTGATCCCTGCCCGGTGGATTGCATCGACATGGTGACAGTGGAACCGGATATTCGCACCTGGACCTGGACACCGCCCAAATCCGGACTCATTGCCACCGATCGCCAGGGAGCCAGCGCCTGATGACTCAACTCTGGGACTTCTCCGGCGGCATTCATCCCCCGGAACACAAAGACATTTCCACAGCGCGCCCGATTCGCAACGCCGGCGTGCCGGACTACCTGGTGCTGCCACTTCAGCAACACATCGGTGACCCCGCCGAAGCCATTGTTGAGGTGGGTGAACGGGTATTGAAGGGACAGAAACTTGCCGATGTGAAAACGGGCATGGGCGTTCCCGTTCATGCGCCGACATCCGGCGTGATCGAGAGCATTGCCGACTTCCCGGTTCCCCACCCTTCAGGCATGGCAGACCGGTGCATCACCCTGAAACCGGATGGCGAAGACCAGTGGTGCCAGCGTAATCCCGTGAAGGACTACCGTTCGCTGGAGCGGTATCAGGTTCTGCATATCATCCGCGACGCAGGTATCTCCGGCATGGGTGGTGCCGGCTTTCCCACCAACATCAAACTCCGGCCGCCCCGGGACCGCAAGGTAAGCACGCTCATCCTCAACGGTGCGGAATGCGAGCCTTACATCACCGCTGACGACATGACCATGCGGGAAAAGGCCGACGAGGTGGTTGCCGGCCTGAAAATCATGGCCTGGATTCTGCGCCCCGAACGTTGCGTGATCGGGATTGAGGATAATAAACCCGAGGCCATTGCCGCACTTCGAAAAGCCACCGAAGGCACCCAGACCGAAATAGCCGTTGTGCCGACCAAGTACCCCTCAGGTGGCGAGAAACAGCTGATCCAGATACTGACCGGCATGGAAGTACCCAGCGGGGGCATTCCGGCCGATATCGGCGTGATGTGCCAGAACATCGGCACTGCCGTGGCCGTGGCACAGGCGGTCTTAGAGGGAACACCGCTTATTTCCCGTGTGGTTACCATCACCGGGGAAGCCGTACGGGAACCGGGCAATTTCGAAGCTCTTATTGGCACGCCGATTGAGCATCTGCTGGAGCAGGCCGGCGTTAACCAGGACGCCGTCAGCCGTCTGGTCTTGGGCGGCCCCATGATGGGCTACACGCTGACAACGGAAGCCGTACCGGTGGTCAAGACCACCAACTGCGTGATCGCCGCGACGGCCGCTGAATTGCCGGCACCACCGCCGGAGCAGCCCTGCATTCGCTGTGGACAGTGCGCCGAAGCCTGCCCCATGGAGCTACTGCCACAACAGCTGTTCTGGCACGCCAAGGCCACCGAATTTGAAAAGGCGGAGCACCTGAACCTGTTTGACTGTATTGAATGCGGGGCCTGTTCCTACGTGTGCCCGAGTTCCATTCCACTGGTTCAGTACTATCGATTCGCCAAGGGCGAGATCCGTGCACAACAGGCGGAGCAGCTGAAGGCAGACCGGGCCCGCGAACGGTTCGAGGCCCGCCAGGCCCGCCTTGAGCGTGAGCAGCAGGAGAAAGAGCTCAGGCGCAAAGAGCGCGCAAAGGCCGCTGCCGACGCGGCAGCCAAGAAGCAGGCCGAGGCGGAAAAAGCTGCAGACGAGGGCGAGGCCGTCGATGAGCGGGCCGCCAAGTCAGCCCTGGTTGAACAGGCACTGGCCCGCAAGAAAGCAAAGGCCGAGGCATCTCAGCCACCTGCCGCCAGTGCGCAGCCGGCCCCCAGTGCCCCGCCTGCAGAGCAAAAACCGGATATTGAGGCCCTCGAAAAGCAGCTGAGCCAGGCTCAGTCGAAACTGGACACCATGCAGGGCATGCTGGATGACGCCAAAGCCCAGCAGGCAGACAACGTAGAAAAGCTGGAGCGGGCCGTGGCCAAGAACCACGACCGGGTACAACGGGCTGAAGAGGCGCTGTCTGAAGCCAGAGACAAGCTGGCCGCCGGTTCAACTGAATCCCAGCCAACCCACTAACCGAGATCAGGCACCACACCCATGGCATTCGTTCAGCAGTCATCGCCCCACGCACACAGTGCCCGGCCAACGTCCCGCGTGATGTTGTGGGTACTTATTGCGGCCTTGCCTGGCCTGTTGGCCCAGACGCTGTTTTTTGGCTGGGGCAACCTGATCAATGTGGTCTTCTGTATCGCCGTTGCCATTGCCTCCGAAGCTGCCCTGCTCAAGCTCAGAAAGAAGCCAGTCGCATTCTTTATCAAAGACAACACCGCCGCCGTCACCGGCCTTCTGCTGGGCCTGTCACTGCCTCAGTTTGCGCCCTGGTGGGTCTCAGCCGTCGCGGTGATTTCAGCCATCGTTGTTGCCAAGCAGCTGTATGGCGGGCTGGGCTCGAATCCGTTCAACCCCGCCATGGTGGGCTACGCCCTGGTTCTGGTCTCATTCCCGGTGGCCATGACAACCAACTGGGCGGAACCCGCCATGCTCTGGGACGGTGCACCGGGCTTTGGCGAGACCCTGGCGACCATTGCCTCCGGCCAGCAAACAGCGGTTGACGGCTGGGCCATGGCAACCCCGCTTGATGAATACAAACACAAGATCACCACCCATACCGCTGCCGAGGTTCTCAACCACCCGACCTTTGGTGAAGGTGTTGCGAAGGGCTGGGAATGGGTCAATGCAGCGTTCCTCGCCGGGGGTCTGCTGCTCATCGGCCTGCGCATTATCACCTGGCATATTCCGGCTGGGTTTCTTGGCGGTCTGATCGTGATGAGCCTGGCTTTTGGCAACAACGCCGACCTCTACGCGCCGCTCTCCCTGCATCTGCTGGCGGGCGGAACCATGTTGGGCGCGTTCTTTATCGCCACCGATCCGGTTTCGGCCGCTACCAGCCACCAGGGAAAACTGATCTACGGAGCCGGGATTGGCATCCTGATCTACCTGATCCGCACCTGGGGCAATTATCCGGACGCGGTGGCGTTCAGCGTTTTGCTGATGAATTTTGCGGTACCCTTCATCGATCATTACACCCCCCCGCGGACATATGGGCATCACAAGGCCCGCAGGGGTGTACCGGGGAGTCAGGGATAATCATGGCTGCAGTTGCACAGTCCATCCGTCGCAGCGCCATCGGCCTCGGCTTGTTTGCCGTGATTACCGGTGGCACCATCGCCGTAACCCAGGTAGCTACCGAAGAGCGCATTCGTGAGCAGGCGGCCCGTGCCGAGGCCCAGGCCCTCTATGAAATCATTCCGGAAAGCCGGCACAACAACGACCTGCTCCGGGACACCGTGCAGCTACCCGCCAGCGAGCGGCTCGCGCAACCCGGCCCTCTGACCGTCTGGGTGGCGAGACAGGACGAACGACCCATTGGCATGATCATGCCCGTGGTGGCCCCGGACGGGTACTCCGGCAAAATACACCTGCTGGTGGGCGTGGATATGCAGGGAACCATTCTTGGCGTCCGGGTAACCAACCATAAAGAAACCCCGGGGCTGGGAGACCAGATCGAGACCCGGAAATCCGACTGGATCAAGAGCTTTGATGGCCGCTCTCTGGGCAAGCCCCCGCATCGGGAGTGGAACGTCAAAAAGAATGGCGGAGAATTCGATCAGTTTACTGGCGCCACCATCACGCCAAGGGCTGTGGTAAAAGCTGTTCAGAAGGCACTGATCTACTTCCGGGAAAATCGTCAGATTATCCGGGAGCGGCTTAATGAAGAGCCGTCACCAAGAGACAACATCCTGAACCCTGAAGCGATTGCCGGCGAATCGTCCAATACGGAGCATTCCTGATCATGGCAACCAAATCATCCAGCGAAATCGTCCGGGACGGGCTCTGGGACAACAACCCTGCCCTCGTCCAGGTGCTTGGGCTCTGCCCGCTTCTGGCCGTGACCAGTACCGTCGTTAACGCCATTGGGCTGGGCCTGGCCACACTCATGGTGCTCATGGGGTCCAATCTTGCGGTGTCGCTGATTCGCAATTTCGTGAGCGAGTCCGTTCGCCTGCCCGCGTTTGTGATGATCATCGCCTCGTTCGTGACCTGCGCCGAGCTGCTGATGCAGGCCTTTACCTATGAGCTGTACCTGATCCTTGGCATTTTCATCCCGTTGATCGTCACCAACTGTGCCATTCTGGGCCGAGCCGACGCCTTCGCCTCGAGGAATCCACCGCTGCCGGCACTGTTGGACGGTGCCATGATGGGCCTCGGTTTTCTGGCGGTTCTGGTGGTTCTGGGTGGCCTGCGGGAACTTCTCGGACAGGGCACTCTGTTTGTCGACATGCACCTGCTGCTCGGCCCCGTTGCCGCTGACTGGGTGGTACGCCCGTTCGAAAATTACCCGGACATGCTGTTCATGATTCTTCCGCCAGGCGCCTTTGTGGGCCTCGGCTTGCTGATTGCCCTCAAGAACGGGATCGACAATCACCTGGAAGAACGCCGCAAAGCCAATGAACCAGCACCCGTGGCAGCGGGCAGCAAACGGGTCCGGGTTACCGGAAACGTTTCCTGATCCCCTGGTTGCAGAAAACTGAGAGCTGATGAACAAACAGAAACGCATTGAGATCTTCACACGTCTCCGGGAGGCCAATCCCAACCCGACCACCGAGCTGAACTATTCCAGCCCGTTTGAGCTGCTGATTGCGGTTATCCTATCGGCCCAGGCCACGGATGTGGGCGTCAACAAGGCTACGGACAAGTTGTTCCCGGTGGCCAACACGCCAGAGGCCATCCTCGCCCTGGGAGTTGATGGCCTCAAGGAATACATCAAAACCATTGGCCTGTTTAACAGCAAGGCCGAGAACGTGATCAAAACCTGTCGCATCCTGATTGAAAAACACGGTGGCCAGGTACCGGAACGCCGTGAAGATCTTGAGGCATTGCCAGGTGTCGGTCGCAAAACCGCAAATGTGGTGCTGAATACCGCCTTTGGCCACATGGCAATGGCGGTGGATACCCACATCTACCGGGTGTCGAACCGCACTGGCATTGCCCCGGGCAAGAACGTTCTGGAGGTGGAAAACCGGTTAATGCGCCTGGTTCCGAAGGAGTTCCTGCTGGACGCCCACCACTGGCTGATTCTCCACGGTCGCTATACCTGCACCGCCCGAAAACCCAAATGCGGTGCCTGTATCATTGAAGACCTGTGCGAGTTCAGGCAGAAACGGGATTATCTCTGAAATCAGAGCGCAAAAAAGCCGGCACTGAGCCGGCTTTTGGTTTCCAGGGGGCAAGTACTGCTTATCGCTGGCCCAGCATCTTCTCCTTCAGATCTTCCTGGGCCGGCTTGTCGGAAAGCCAGATCCCGAACAGGGCCTTCTTGAAAGCCAGGTCACCCACGGTGTCCTTGTGCTCACCATTTTTGAGGACCCGGACGCCTTCTCCCGGCAGATACACCAGATCAAATACGTCACCCTCGGTGATCTCTTCCTGGAAAACCGCCATGAACTGGTCCACATCCTCCTGGATAGATGCCATATCGCCATCGGTGGAGGCTTCGAAACCTTCCAGTGTGGCCTCGGTCATGCGTTCGCTGGTAATCATGCCGGAGATGATGTGCAGAGTGATGGCCTGGGGTTCATCCGCGTTGATCACCGCCTCACCATCGCCGATGGTCTCGGGAACGTACAGGCCTCCGACATACAGATCCATGAACCACTTGGAACGGGTCCCTGCGCCATTAAGCGTCAGTTCGGTATCCATGGCTGAATAGGTATCCGGAACGTCCACACCTTCCACGGTGAGCGCAGCCGCAGGTGCCGACAGCAGTGCTGTCATAACCACAGAGGCAAAGCCGGTTGTAAGAGCCTTCTTCATAGTCCTTTCCTTTTCGATCGTTATTATTGACGTGTTTCATTCGTGCACCGGGTTTCGACACCCTTATCCCCGCCCGGTCACGGCATTCTATCAATGAGGCTGGCGACCAGTGCGCAACCTGGTTCTCATTTGCAGCGATCCTGAAACACAAAAAAGCCGGCCAGGAATATCCTGGCCGGCTTTTCGATCGGAGGTTCAGAAGGGTATTACTTGAACAGCAGGTTTCCGGACAAGCCTTCCTTCTCCAGAATTTCCCGAAGGCGACGCAGCGCCTCAACCTGGATCTGCCGCACGCGTTCGCGGGTCAGACCGATTTCCTGTCCCACTTCCTCCAGCGTGCTGACCGGGTAGCCCCGAAGACCAAACCGGCGTGACAGAACTTCCTGCTGCTTGTCACTGAGCTGATCGATCCACTTTTCCAGGCAGGAACACATGTTGTTGTCCTGCAGCAGATCCGCCGGATCTGAAGCCCCTTCATCGGCTACGGTATCCAGCAGCGACTTTTCGCCACCGGTGCCGATGGGTGTATCCATCGACGCCACGCGCTCATTCAGACCAAGCATGCGCTTAACGTCAGCTACCGGCTTGTCGACCATTCTCGCGATTTCTTCGGCCGATGGTTCATGATCCAGTTTCTGGGTCAGTTCCCGCGCCGCACGCAGGTAGAGGTTGAGTTCCTTTACCACATGAATCGGCAGACGGATGGTGCGGGTCTGGTTCATGATGGCCCGCTCAATGGTCTGGCGAATCCACCATGTGGCATACGTGGAGAAACGGAAGCCACGCTCCGGATCGAACTTCTCAACCGCCCGGATCAGACCGAGGTTACCCTCTTCGATCAGGTCAAGCAGGGTCAGGCCCCGGTTCACGTAGCGGCGGGCAATCTTGACGACAAGGCGAAGGTTGCTTTCGATCATCCGTTTGCGGCCGGAGTCTTCGCCCTTGCGCGCCAGCCGGGCGAAATAAACCTCTTCTTCCGGCGTCAGGAGCGGCGAAAAACCGATCTCGTTCAGGTAGAGCTGGGTGGCATCCAGCTGTTTTTGACTGGTGAAATAACGTCCCTGGGTGGGAATATCTTCTTCTGTCTCAGCCACCTCTTCGGTAGCCTCTTTATCGACTTTTTCTTCTGCTAGCAATTGATCCTCGGCATCGTCCATGTCCGACACGCGATCAATAATGATGTCTTCTTGCTCTGCTGACATATTTCCTGCCCCGCCTCTCACTAATCCTGGATGTTCGTCCGATACTTCTTTTTGTTGCGGACGTCTTTGTCTTCATGCTTTTTCTTCAGGACATTTTGTTGGTCGGCCTGTCACGGCCATTACCGTTCTTGTTTTTCTTGCGAACGCGGTGTTCTTGTCAGTGCCGGGATGTGCGATCTGGGCAGCCTGCTGACTGCGTCATTCATTAGCGCGGTGGCAGATAGTGGACTGGATCAACCGGGTTGCCATTCTTGCGAATCTCAAAATGCAACATGGGTCGTTCAGCGCCACTGCTACCGAGCTCTGCGATCACCTGCCCGGCTTTCACATCCTCCCCTTCCTGCACCAGAATCTTCCGGTTATGAGCGTAAGCACTTAAATAGTGCTCGTTGTGATTCACGATAATCAGATTGCCGTATCCTAGCAACCCGTTGCCGGCATAGACCACATTCCCCGTGGCCGCAGCTCTTACAGCATCCCCGGCTCGGCCGGCAATATCAATACCTTTATTGACTTTTCCGGATGTTGAATAACCAGCAATTACGGTGCCAACGTGAGGCCAGCGCCATTCAACTCGAGCCACGGTCTGGGTCTGGGAGGCCAGCGGCGCGCCCTTGCTCGGCGCCCTGGTTACCGCGGGTTTTGGTGCCGTGCTGGCCGTCTGCTTTGGCGGCGAAGCCCGGCTTGGCGTTCTGGAGGCAGGTGCAGCCGATTTGCTCACCGCAGAAGTCTGACTGCCCGAGGTTACATTTCCGCGAAGGTCCAGGCGAAGCACCTGACCCGCCTTGAGGTTCCAGGGCGGACCAATGCCATTGGCGTCACCCAGTTCCCGATAGTCCCGACCATACCGCCAGGCTATGCTGTAGAGGGTCTCACCAGGCTGGACAACGTGCCGCCCCCAATAAACTGGCGGATTGTAAATGTCATCCTGATAAAGTGCGGGCGTGTTGCAGCCGGACAGAAACAGCAACGCTATGAGGGGAAAAACTAGCAAGAGACCGGCCGGCTTTCTTTCCGCAGGGCGAGAGGATTCGGAGGCACCGGAGGGGAACCGCGGGGACGCCGATAAAACGGCATTGACTGACCCACGCAAAAATCTCACAGGAATAAAACTGACCTATTTATAAGAAATCCGTATAAACCATCATGGTTATCGAAGCAGTTTCTAAAGTTTTTAAAGTAACTTGCTAATATATTGCACATTTCCAGCCTGAAGCCAAGTTACTGGCCGGCCATCCCTGTTACCTCACGAAACACCCTTTTTGTGCGTTAGGTAACACTTTGGTGCCGCATCCGTCTCGCGCTACGCTGCTGATGGAGCCTGTTCGTGCCGGGAACCGATCCATTCCACAAGCAGAACAAGACCGAAGCCAGCCAGTGCCATAAGCACGGCGAAAAGCACCTTGGGGTCCTGCCCTGCCTGTTCCGCGAAGGTCCAGGGCCAGATACTTGCCTCATTCAGGGGCACTCGCTCACCAGCACTATTGATCCGCCAACTGAGAGTCTCTTTCCAGGGCCAGACCTTGTTGAGCGCGCCGATCATGAAACCGGTCAGCAAAGCGAGCACCAGATCATGAAAATGATGGAACGCCCAGGTGATCAGGCGGGCAATCGATAACAGGCCCACCACGCAACCTGCCATAAACAGCAACAGAATGCCCACCTCTAACGATTTGATCGCCCCCAGCACGGGCGCATACATACCAATAATCACCAGGATGAAACTGCCCGAGATGCCGGGAAGAATCATGGCACAGATGGCGAGGGCGCCGGCACCGAAAAATGCCAATGCCGAAGGCGAGACCTCGCTGGCGGAGAGAGTGGTTACCCACCAGGCGATAGCAATGCCGACCAGCAGCGGAACCAGTAGTGTGGACGTATAACGCCGGACCTGACGCCCCACATGCCAAACCGAGGCGACAATCAAGCCAAAGAAAAAGCTCCAGATCAGGATCGGATACGCCACCAGCAAGTAACTGATGGCTGAAGCCAGAGTGGCAATACTGGTCAGAATGCCCGCCAGCAGGCAGACCAGAAAGGTTCCATCGACGGCGTTCCAGAAGATTCTGAACTGTCCCCGAAACAGGTGGCGAAAGACAGCCACAGGTACGGCACTGATCGCTTCAAGCAGCCGAAAGTAGATGCCGGTAATGAATGCAATGGTGCCACCGGAGACACCCGGAACGATATCAGCCGCCCCCATGGCAATGCCCCGCAGAAACACCGCAGCGGGATGATGGTTACGGGCGGTTTCGCTATCTGTGTCGGAGCCGAGTACTGCAGAGTCAACCATAACTATCGGACAACCCCACCCAGGAGCGGCACAAACCGGACCGGCTCCAGCTCTTTGTGATCGAAACGATCGCCCCGGCGGGTAACCTCCACCAACACCTGGTTCTCTTCGCCCACCGGCGCAATCAGAATGCCACCGTCGGCAAGCTGGGCAAGCAATTCGCCCGGAACTTCAATGGGTGCAGCGGTGACGATAATACCGTCGAAAGGGCCACGTTCAGGCCAGCCCATGCCGCCATCCGCGTGCTTCAGGAAGACGTTTCTGGCGTTCAACTGGCGCAAACGGTCCCGTGCCCGGTCCTGCAGCGCCTTGATACGTTCAACGCTGTAGATTTCCGAAAAAAGACGGGAGAGCACCGAGGTCTGGTAGCCTGATCCGGTTCCCAGCTCCAGTACCCTTGCTGGCCCATGTGCCAGCATCAACTCCGTCATCCGCGCCACAATGTAGGGCTGGGACAGGGTCTGGCCATAGCCGATCGGCAGGGATGTATCTTCATAGGCGCGATGGGAAAGGGCCTCATCCAGGAAGATGTGCCGTGGCACCTCTCCCATAATCTCAAGTACCCGGTCCGATTCGATGCCGGCTTCCCTGAGGCGCTGGACCAGTCGCATCCGGGTGCGTCGGGAGGTCATGCCGATGCCTTCGAGCTGAGCGGTCATCCCCGGCCCTCCGGCGAATCCTCCAGGGTATCGACCCAGTCCCGGAGCCGGGACAGCGCCTCATGCCGGGTCATGTCGATATGTACCGGAGTCACCGAGACATAGCCTTCGCGGATGGCGTTGAAATCCGTACCCGGACCGGCATCACCGCCCACACCGGCGGCCCCGATCCAGTAACGCTCCTTACCGCGGGGACAGGTCATCGGAACCGCGCCTTCAGCCCGCTCCCGGTGGCCCAGGCGGGTTACCCGGATTCCCGCCAGCTCCTCCCAGGGTACGTCCGGGACATTCACGTTAAGAATCGAGCGCGGACCGAGCGCCAGGGGGCGCTCGTTTTCGAGGAGCATCCGGATCACCCGGGCAGCTGTTTCGTAGTGAAAGTGGCCATCGTTAACCAGGGAGACGGCGATGGCCGGAAGCCCAAGGTGACGCCCTTCGGTGGCCGCGGCAACGGTACCTGAATAGATAATGTCATCGCCCAGGTTGGCATGGGTGTTTATCCCGGAAACCACCCTGTCGAATGGCTCACTGAATAGCCCGTTGACCGCCAGATGAACACAGTCTGTCGGCGTCCCGTCCACGGAACGGAAACCGTTTGGATGCTCTTCCACGGTGAGGGGGCGATTGAGGGTCAGGGCGTTGCTGGCACCGCTGTGATCCCGATCGGGGGCCACGACCTCCAGCTCACCCAGGCCCTTCAATCCCTCAAACAGGGCGATAAGTCCCGGTGAATGAACGCCGTCATCGTTCGACAACAGAATACGCACAGTGTTCTCCGCTAGCCTTGTTGTTCGTTATGTCGGCTGAGGCTCATGTCCTCAAGCTCGAAAATATCACTCAAAATCGTTGTGGCGTACTGACCGGGTGACAGAACAAACGTCAGTTCCAGACTGTCCTCAGCCAGCCACTGCCAGGAGAGCCTCTCCGGCTTCACCGCCAGGGGCCGTCGCTCCGGTTTCATCCGGGTGACCGAGAACAGGCTTGCCAGACCCGGGGTTTGCGCAACAATGTCCCGCTCAAGAGTTTCCAGTGGCCCGGAAGCGGTCGTGCCGCCGTCACCCCAAAGGGGCCCTGTCGCCCCTGCCTCAGCCCAGCTACCATCTTCTACCCGAGCTGCGAGCACCTCGTTGAACAGCCATGAGCGCGCCGCCGAAAAATACAATACGTTTTTCGAGCCGTCGCTGCCAGCACGCTTTTTGCCGCCGCGGCCTTTTCCGCCAGATCGGCTCCGACGGTTCAGGGTGGCGGGATCCAGGTGCACGGCCCGGTCAAGGTTTGCGCCGCCGTTGCCGAACCGCTGGGGACCAAAGTAATTGGGAGCGCCAATATTTGCCAGACGCGTCAGCGCACGATCAATAACCTCGCGCTCCCCGGTAACGGCCCGCAGGGTGACAACAAAGCCATTACCCCTGTGCTCCCCTCGCCGTAATTTCCGCGCCTGTCGGGAGGCCGCCAGAACCGGCCAGCGAACGGCAATATCCTCAATCAACGAGGCGTCCTGGGATTCACACCCTGGTCGATAGAGACTGAACCATTGACGTGTTACCGCATGCCGATCCTTGAGACCGCAAAAGCCGACATCAAAGTTCCGACAATCCGCCATTCTGGCCAGTTCGCGAGCGACATATTCCGTGTTATCGCCCACTTTCTCCAGTTTCAGGCAGAGATGTTCTCCACTGCCCGGATTTGCGTCTGCCTCGCCATCAGAGCCGCTTTCCGGAAATTCCAGAAACTCGTCGACAATGAAATCGCCGGGCGTTGTCTTCAGACGACCAGAAGCAATACGGCCACCGCCAGACGTGGGCCAGTCAAGACGCCACTGACTCACGAATCCACCGGTTCAAGAAGGCAGATGGCCTGGCAGGCGATGCCTTCACCCCGCCCCGTGAAACCGAGTTTTTCCGTGGTGGTCGCTTTCACGCTCACGCGACTGGCGGGCACGCCCAGATCTTCAGCTATGTTCAGCCGGATGGCATCAATATGAGGTGCCATTTTGGGTGCTTGAGCGATGATGGTGGTATCCACGTTCACCACACCAAACCCTTCATCCCGGACCCGGGTCATTACCCGGCGCAAAAGATCGCGGCTGTCGGCCCCTGCCCACTCATCACTGGTGTCCGGGAAAAAATGTCCGATGTCGCCAAGTGCTGCGGCGCCCAGCAGCGCATCTGCCAGCGCATGCAGCAGGACATCACCATCGGAATGGGCCTTCAGCCCATGGGAATGGGGAATGCTTACGCCGCCAATAATCACAGAATCGCCTTCACAGAAGGCATGGACATCAAAGCCCTGACCAATACGCATAATGTGCTCCGGAAAACTCCGAACGTTCAGAACCGGCTGAGAATAAAGCCTGCGAGTGCCAGATCCGCGGGTACGGTGATCTTGATATTGTCCGGCCGCCCTTCTACCAGCACCGGCATGTTACCGGAAAACTCCACGGCAGAGGACTCATCAGTCACCGGAAGTTCCCTGGCAAGGGCAGCTTCCAGGGACTCCACCAGAATTCGATAGCGAAACATCTGGGGCGTTAACGCCCGCCACAAATTTGTGCGATCCACCGTCCCGGAAACCTCGGGCAGCTCGCCGGTGCCGGCGCTCTTGAGGGTGTCGGCCACTGGCGAAGCCAGGAGCCCCCCGACAGGGTGGCTGTAGAGTTGGTCAATAAGATTGCACAGATCCCGGGTATGAAGGCATGGCCGTGCCGCATCGTGAACCAGAACCCAGTCATCATCACCGACCTGTTCCGCCATGGCATGCAGTGCCGACAACACCGAACCCGCCCTTTCGGAACCGCCGGTGCAGGTCTGGATTCGGTTATCTCCGCTGGCTTCGGTATCGGGCCACCAATGATCGGCCGGATGCAATGGCACCATGCAGCCGGAAAAAGGCGCGGAATCCATCAGTCGGGAAAGGGTGATGTCGAGAATGAAACGTTGGTCGATCCGAAGGTACTGTTTCGGTTGCTCAGCCTTCATGCGCTGGCCGATGCCGGCGGCAGGAACAATCAGCCAAAGTCTCGGAGCAGGCATAGACAATCAGTTTTCAACAACCAGGAAAAAGGTCTCGTCTTCTCTAATCAGGCCGAGGTTCATTCTGGCCCGCTCTTCGACGGCGCCCTGCTCGTTACGCAGATTCCTGACTTCGGCATAGAGACGTTCATTGCGGGTAGCCAGCTCGGCATTTTCTTCACGTTGCTCGGCGATGGACTGCTCGAGTGCCCATACCTGCGCAAAGCTGCCCTCCCCGACCCACAGGCGCACCTGCAGCAGGAGAATCACAACCACCATTATGGTCCAGAGCAACTTCATTGCCGATTCCGTTCAAAATTCAATCAATCAAAATACCAACGCCGGACGTTGAGTATAGACCTTAGAGTAGATTAGCAACAAATTCTTCTAACTGCCTGTACAAAAAGGCCATCGCATCCAGATTGTCATCCGGAACACGATGGCCTTAACAGTTTTTCGCCGATTGCCGGCCTGACACTTTGCCAGAACCGGTCAGACCAGTCGATCAGCCCTGCCCCTTGATCTCGCTCAGGCCGCGGTAAGGCGCCTTGCCTTCCAGGGCCTCTTCAATACGCAGCAGCTGGTTGTACTTGGCAACACGGTCGGAACGGCACAGGGAACCGGTCTTGATCTGGCCGGCACAGGTGGCCACAGCCAGATCGGCAATGGTGGTGTCCTCGGTTTCACCAGAGCGATGGGAAATCACAGCGGTGAAGCCGGCATCCTGTGCCATCTTGATGGCATCGAGGGTTTCGCTCAGGCTGCCAATCTGGTTGAACTTGATCAGGATAGAGTTACCCACACCCTTATCGATACCCTGCTTGAGGATCTTGGTGTTGGTAACGAACAGATCGTCGCCCACCAGCTGAACCTTGCTACCGAGCTTGTCGGTCAGCACTTTCCAGCCATCCCAGTCGCTCTCATCCATACCGTCTTCGATGGAGACAATCGGGTAACGCTCGCACAAACCCGCCAGGTAGTCGGCAAAGCCTTCGGAATCGAAGCTCTTGCCTTCACCGGACAGCTGGTACTGACCATCTTTGTAGAATTCGGAAGACGCACAGTCCAGAGCCAGGGTCACATCGGTACCCAGCTTGTAACCGGCCTTCTCGACCGCTTCCTGAATCACCACCAGCGCGGCTTCGTTGGAGGGCAGGTTCGGGGCAAAACCACCTTCATCACCCACCGCCGTATTCAGGCCCTGGGCCTTCAGCACTTTTTTCAGGCTGTGAAAAATCTCCGCGCCGACACGCAGGGCTTCAGAGAAGCTCTTGGCGGAAACCGGCTGAACCATGAACTCCTGAATATCAACGTTGTTATCCGCGTGCTCGCCACCGTTCAGGATGTTCATCATCGGCACCGGCATGGAAAACTTGCCGGAGGTGCCATTGATGTCGGCAATGTGCGCATACAACGGCTTGCCCAGGGAGATTGCCGCTGCCTTGGCCGCCGCCAGGGAAACCGCCAGAATTGCATTGGCGCCCAGGTTCGCCTTGTTCTCGGTACCGTCGAGGTCCAGCATGATCTGATCCAGAGCACGCTGATCAGCTGCATCTTTGCCTACCAGTGCATCACGGATCTTGCTGTTCACCGCTTCAACTGCCTTCAGAACACCTTTGCCAAGGTAACGGGAAGCATCACCATCACGCAGTTCCAGTGCTTCGCGAGAGCCGGTGGAAGCACCAGACGGCGCGCAGGCGGAACCAATGGTGCCGTCTTCCAGAATAACGTCGGCTTCGACAGTCGGGTTACCGCGGGAATCCAGAACCTCACGGCCCTTGATGTTGGCAATCTTGGTCATTCTTCTCTGTCTCCAAGTCAATTTTCAATTTTGGGAGTCAGAGCGAGCGGGAACGGCCCTGCGAAAACCGCTACGAGCACATCCCTGTGCGCTTGTTTCGGGCCATCCATGGCCCTCTACATTTTCGCAGGGCCGTTCCCGCTCGCTCCCAAAGTCCGCGTAAAACGCCAACACCGCCAATCAGGCGGTGTCGATAGGTTTAAAGCTTTTTACCAGATCATCCACAGCTTTCACCCGCTGCAGGAAGGGCTCCAACTGACTGAGCCGCAAAGCGCAGGGGCCATCGCACATAGCCTTGTCCGGGTCCGGGTGGGCTTCCAGGAACAGGCCGGCCAGGCCCTGGGACATGCCTGCCAAAGCCAGATCCGTCACCTGGGCCCTGCGGCCACCGGCCGAATCGGCTCGTCCGCCCGGCATCTGCAGGGAGTGGGTCACATCGAACATCACCGGCACGTTCATGGCCTTCATGATGCCAAAGCCCAGCATGTCGACAACCAGGTTGTTGTAACCGAAGCTGCTGCCCCGCTCACACAGGATCACCTTGTCGTTGCCGGCTTCCTCGCACTTGGTGATGATGTGCTTCATTTCCTGGGGAGCCAGGAACTGGGCCTTCTTGATATTAATCACCGCACCGGTTTTCGCCATGGCGACCACCAGGTCCGTCTGACGGCTCAGGAAAGCCGGCAGCTGGATGATGTCACAGACTTCGGCTGCCGGAGCAGCCTGGGCCGGTTCGTGGACGTCCGAAATAATGGGGACACCGAACTTGCTCTTGATGTCCGCCAGTATCTGAAGACCTTTCTCCAGGCCGGGGCCACGGAAGGAATTCACGGATGACCGGTTGGCCTTATCAAAAGACGCCTTGAAAACGTAGGGGATAACGAGCTTGCCGGTGGCTTCAACATAAGCCTGGGCCACTTCCATTGCCAGTTCCGGCGACTCGAGGACGTTCATGCCACCAAAGAGCACAAACGGCTTGTGGTTGGCTACGTCGATTCCCGAAACGTTTACGGTGCTCTGCGCCATACTCAGGATCCTTTCTTGCAGGCCAGTGCTGCCTCAACGAACCCCCTGAACAGCGGGTGGCCGTCGCGGGGCGTGGAGGTAAACTCCGGATGGAACTGGCAGGCGACAAACCAGGGGTGGTCCGGCGCCTCAACGACTTCTACCAGGCGGCCATCGGTCGACCGACCGGAGATCTGGAGACCAGCCTCTTCCAGCCTCGGCAGGAAATGATTGTTCACCTCGTAACGGTGGCGATGACGCTCGCGAATGGTTTTCTTGCCATAGCAGTTGGCAATGGTGGAACCTTCGGTGAGAACGCAATCCTGGGCGCCCAGACGCATGGTGCCACCCAGATCGGATTCTTCAGTGCGCTCTTCACGCTCTCCGGTGGAGTCCAGCCATTCGGTGATCAGGCCCACTACAGGCTCTGGCGTGTGCTCGCGGAATTCAGTGCTGTGGGCATCTGTCAGGCCTGCCACGTTCCGGGCGTATTCAATAACAGCAACTTGCATACCCAGGCAGATGCCCAGGTAAGGTACCTTGTTCTCACGGGCGTACTGAACCGTGCGGATCTTGCCTTCCACGCCGCGCTCACCGAAGCCACCGGGCACGAGAATCGCGTCGGCGCTGGCCAGGGCACCAGTGCCATCACGCTCGATATCTTCAGAATCGATGTAGTTGATATTGACCTTGGTACGGGTCTTGATGCCGGCGTGCAACAGGGACTCGATCAGGGACTTGTAAGCGTCCAGAAGCTCCATGTATTTGCCAACCATGGCAATGGTCACTTCGTGCTCGGGGTTCATCAACGACTCAACGACGTTGTCCCACTCACCCAGGTCCGCAGGACGGGCATCCAGACCGAAGCGTTCAATAACCAGCTGATCCAGACCATGCTCATACAGCATGCGCGGGATGGCGTAGATGGATTTGGCATCCTGGAGAGGAATAACCGCCCGCTCTTCCACGTTGGTGAACAGGGCGATCTTGCGACGTGAACTGGCGTCTACCTCATGCTCGGAGCGGCACAGCAGGATATCCGGCTGCAGGCCGATGGAGCGCATTTCCTTGACGGAATGCTGGGTGGGCTTGGTCTTGATTTCGCCAGCGGTAGCAATGTACGGAACCAGGGTCAGGTGCATGAAAAGCGCACGCTGGGGGCCCACTTCGACCTTCAATTGACGACAGGCTTCAAGGAACGGCAGGGATTCAATATCGCCCACTGTACCACCGATTTCGATCAGCGCCACGTCGGCACCGGCGGCACCTTCAACGACCCGCCGCTTGATTTCGTCGGTGATGTGGGGGATCACCTGAACGGTGCCGCCCAGGTAGTCACCACGGCGCTCCTTGCGAATAACTTCTTCGTAAACCCGGCCGGTGGTGAAATTGTTGCGCTTGCTCATCGGGGAGCGGATGAAGCGCTCATAGTGGCCCAGATCGAGGTCTGTTTCCGCGCCATCCTCGGTGACAAAAACTTCACCGTGCTGGAACGGGCTCATGGTGCCGGGGTCCACGTTGATGTACGGGTCCAGCTTGAGAATAGTGACCTTCAGGCCGCGTGCCTCGAGGATCGCAGCCAGTGAGGCTGATGCGATACCTTTCCCCAAGGAGGACACGACACCGCCGGTGACGAAAATATAACGCGTCATGCAGATTCCGTGATTGTCTGGTTCGGTGAAGGAGGGAGATTGTCATCTCAAGATGGGACGCCAGACTACCAGAAAGGCCCCATTGACTCAATCACATTCCCGCTCTACAACCAGCCGCCAACCGGCGGCATGGGCGCCTCCCGAGTATTGTTCAGAACACCATAAATCGCCAACGGCAATGAGCTCCGCTGCCTCCCCGGAACCGGCGAAAACCAGCGGCAGACGGGCCCTTTCCCAGGGTGGAACAGCGACTTCCTGCAGCCACTTTTTGAGCGAACGGGACGGACCATCGGGACGGAAACGGACCCGCTCGCCGCCCTGCCTCGTAAATATCCGTATTGGCGGCAACGGCCTTTCCGGGGTAACGGCAGGTTCCAGCCTCAAGAGCCATTCGCCAAAGTTCAGCCCGTGACCGGGCTCCAGAGCAAGGGGAACCTCCGGCAGTGGCGGTCGATCGGGAACCAGATAAAGATCGCCCTGAAAACGGCGCAGACTGAAGCCGTCGGACCGGAACTCCGGCTCCCGGTCTTCCCCTGCAAACAGCAGGTCCTGCATGACCTGCTGCCAGTCAGCAATAATGGGCGCATGAAACCCGCGCTCCCGAACCCACCAGCGAATCAGATTTTTCTGCTCCGCCAGAGGCAGCGTTTTGAGTCCATCAACGGGCAGGCGGTCCCGGTCGCCGCCGACAGCCTGCCACTGCATAGCCGCCAGCTTACGGTTAAGCGCCTCGCTTTCGGCGCAGGACTCCGCCGTGTGCCGGAGCCTGCGATTCAGCCCCGGCCAGCGCTCCCGCAGAGGCGGTAGCACGGTGTGGCGCAGAAAGTTCCGGTCGAATCGCTGGTCGGTATTGCTGGGGTCATCAACCCATGTCAGGCCGGCGGATCGCGCCCAGTGCTCAAGCTCGGCCCGCTCAAAACCCAAGAGGGGCCGGGCAAGGATCGCCGGGCCCAGTGCGCGACTGGCCGGCATGCCTGCCAGCCCTGCCACGCCACTACCCCTCAGCATCCGGAACAGAACCGTTTCCGCCTGATCATCACCATGGTGAGCCATCAAAAGCAGGTCCCCGCGCTGCATCAGCGCCTCGAATGCGGAATACCGCGCCTTACGGGCCGCCTCTTCGATGCCACCACCGCCAGCCGAATTGCCCTCTGCAGCAACGGTTACCCGTTCAACCACGAGCGGCACACCCAGACGATCACACAGGTCGCGGCAAAACGACTCCGTATCCGATGCATTCGGCTGGAGCTGATGATTGATATGCACTGCCCGCACCGTTCCGGTGCGGCCATGACAATGGACGGCAAGGTGTAATAGCAGTGTCGAATCGAGGCCGCCGCTCAGGGCAACCCAAAGGCGGGCGTGATCTGGGAGTTCTCTGACCGGGGCGCAAAGGGCCTCCGGCCAGCGGAATCCGGAGCCGGGCTCAGCGCCCGGTGTCATAGCGGGTCAGCCGCTCGTAGCGGCGGGATACCAGCTCATCCAGTGGCAGGCGGCTGAGTTCAGCGACGCCTTTTGCCAGAACCTCCTTGAGGGATTCCGACATTTTTTCGGGGTTGCGGTGAGCACCGCCGAGAGGTTCAGTAATTACGTTGTCTGCCAAGCCGAGATCTTTCAGCCGGTCAGCGGTAACACCCATGGCCTCTGCGGCCTGGGCCGCGTATTCCGCGCTCTTCCACAGGATTGAGGCACAACCTTCCGGGGAAATAACCGCGTAGGTGGAGTACTGCAGCATGTTCAACTGGTCGCAGACACCGATGGCCAGCGCGCCACCAGAACCGCCCTCACCAATTACCGTGGAAATAATGGGTGTCTTGAGACGGGACATAACAGCCAGGTTGAAGGCAATGGCCTCACTCTGGCCCCGCTCTTCCGCACCAATGCCCGGATAAGCGCCCGGCGTATCGATGAAGGTAAGAATGGGCATCTTGAACCGCTCGGCCATTTCCATCAGCCGCAGGGCCTTACGATACCCCTCCGGGCGAGGCATGCCGAAGTTACGCTTGACCTTGTCCCGTACTTCCCGGCCCTTCTGATGACCAATCACCATCACCGGCTTGTCATCCAGCCTGGCAGTACCGCCAACGATCGCCAGGTCGTCGGCATAGCGACGGTCGCCGTGCAGCTCGTCAAAATCCTCAAACATGGACTCGATGTAGTCCAGGGTGTAAGGCCTGCGGGGATGGCGAGCCAGTCGGGCAACATCCCAGGGCTTGAGATCGGAGAAAATGCTCTCGGTCAGGCTGACGCTCTTCTTCTTCAGCCGGGTGATCTCGTCGGTGATATTGATGTCGGTGTCGTTGCCAACCATCCGAAGCTCTTCAATCTTGGCTTCCAGGTCGGCGATTGGCTGTTCGAAATCCAGATAGTTAGGGTTCATGATGTTCCATCATTTTTTGCCAGGCGGGAAAATGCTCCGCCAAACCAGAATTTACACAAAGATAGCAGCGCCCGGTCAGTGGCTAAAGCGGACATTGGTATGAGTCCGCTATCTGACAAACTTTTAATTTTCAGTTCTCTCAATCATAGACCAGTTCTACCGACTGGTCGCCTACGAGGTAACGGAGCTCCAGTAGCAGGTTGTCATCCGGCTGCACACGCCAGGACTCACCCAGCTCGATCCGGGTGGACGCCTCGGGGCTGCTGTACTCTATCCAGACCGGGCTACCCTCACACCGGAACGGTCTCAGGGTGGTGTCCAGTTTCTCCAGCAGGCCGTTTTGTAGCTGATCGGCATGCAGGTTCAGCTTCAGTCCGCGACTGAACTGCTGGCGGGCGCTCGCCACATCCATAACCGTACTCACCCGCATCTTCATCTGGCCGGAATAGTCGTCGTGGCTGACTTGCCCCTCCACCACGATCACCTGGTCCGACTGCAACAGTTCCCGATTTTCAAAGAAAGCTTCCGAGAATAGGGTCGCCTCGATCCGCGCGCTCCTGTCGTCCAGGGTAATGAAACACATGGTGGAGCCGGTGCGGGTTTTCATGGTGCGCTGGGCAACCACTAACCCGGCGACGCGCTGGGGTGACTTGTTCGGCTTCAGATCGGCGATGGAGGAGCGGACAAACCGCCGAACCTCTTTCTCGTATTCATCGAACGGGTGGCCGGTGAGGTACAGCCCCAGGGTGTCCTTCTCGCCTTTCAGCCGCTGCTTTTCGGGCCACTCGCGCATACCGGCCACGTCCTCGTAGGGATCGCCACCGTCGCCCGCCTCGAGCATTTCACCGAACATATCCATCATGCCAACGGATTCGTTCCGGGATTGCTGGCCGGCCTGCTGCACGGCCTTATCGATGCTGGCCATCAGCTGAGCCCGGCTGGCGCCAAGCTTGTCCATGGCGCCGCACCGGATCAGCGCTTCCATGGCGCGCTTGTTGACCTTTTTCAGGTCAATGCGTCGGCAAAAATCGAAAATATCCTGGTAGGGCTCGCCATCACCACGCCCCTCGACGATGCTCTGGATCGGGCCCTCGCCCAGGCCTTTAATCGCACCGAGGCCATACACAATCTGGCCCTCGTCGTTGACGGTAAAAGTGTATTCCGAGCGGCTGACGTCGGGCACCAGAAGATCCAGCTTCATGTTCCGGCACTCTTCCACCAGCGTGACCACCTTGTCGGTGTTCTGCATATCGGCGGTGAGTACTGCAGCCATGAACTCTGCCGGGTAATGGGCTTTCAGCCAGAGGGTCTGGTAGGACACCAACGCGTAGGCGGCCGAGTGAGACTTGTTGAAACCGTAACCGGCAAACTTCTCCACCAGGTCGAAGATGTTTTCTGCGAGGGTTGTGTTGATGCCATTTTTCTCGCAACCATCCAGAAAGAACTGTTTCTGCTTGGCCATCTCCTCGGGTTTTTTCTTACCCATCGCCCGACGCAGCATGTCAGCGTTACCGAGGCTATAACCTGCCATTACCTGGGCAATCTGCATGACCTGCTCCTGGTAAAGGATGACCCCGTAGGTGGGTTCCAGAACCGGCTTCAGGCCTTCATATTGATAATCCGGGTGCGGGAAGGACATGGGCTGGCGACCGTGCTTACGGTCGATAAAGTCATCCACCATGCCCGACTGCAGGGGCCCCGGCCGGAACAACGCCACCAGGGCGATCATGTCTTCCAGGGAATCCGGCTGGAGGCGGCGAATCAGGTCCTTCATGCCCCGGGATTCCAGCTGGAACACCGCCGTGGTTTCGGCTTTCTTGAGCATGTCAAACGAGGGCACGTCATCAAGCGGAATCTCGTTGATGTCGAGCGGCTGCATGCCCTTCTTTTCCCGGCGCGGATTGATCATGTTCAGCGCCCACTTGATGATCGTGAGCGTCCGCAGGCCCAGGAAGTCGAATTTCACCAGTCCGGCGTCTTCCACATCGCCCTTGTCGAACTGGG
>PYVH01000290.1 GCA_003030785.1 Marinobacter sp. B9-2
CGGCTCCAGGATGGGCGATGTGGGCAAGGCTTTGATGGCGGGCAAGCCGGAACTGGCCCGCGAGCGCGCCCGTTACTGGATGGATTTGTACACTGACAGCTACTACCTCGAGTTGCAGCGCACCGGTCGTCCCGGAGACGAAGACTGTCTGCACCTGAGTGTTGAACTGGCCGGGGCGCTAGGGCTTCCGGTGGTGGCCACCAACGATGTCCACTTCCTTGAGGCGGAAGATTTCGAAGCCCACGAGGCCCGGGTGTGTATCGGGGAGAGTCGTACTCTGGACGACCCGCGACGTGATCGTCGTTTCAGTGACCAGCAGTACCTGCGCAGCGCCGATGAGATGATCGAGCTGTTCAGCGATATCCCGGAAGCGATCGAGAATACGGTGGAGATTGCCCGCCGCTGCTCGGTGAAGGTCCGGATGGGCGAATACTTCCTGCCGAACAACCCGATTCCGGACGGCATGACCATGGACGACTACTTCCGGAAGGTTTCGGAGGAAGGTCTGGAGGAGCGGCTTGCCAAGACCCTGAGCAAAGACGATCCGGAATACGATGCCAAGCGCGAGGCCTACTACAAGCGCCTGTATTTTGAGCTGGACATCATCATCCAGATGGGGTTCCCGGGCTACTTCCTGATCGTGATGGACTTCATCAAGTGGGCCAAGAATAACGGCGTGCCGGTGGGGCCGGGCCGGGGTTCCGGTGCCGGCTCGCTGGTGGCCTATGCCCAGTTGATCACCGACCTGGATCCCCTGGAATACGACTTGCTGTTCGAGCGCTTCCTGAACCCGGAACGGGTCTCCATGCCCGACTTCGACGTCGACTTTTGCATGGAAGGCCGGGACAGGGTGATCGAGTACACCGCCCAGAAGTACGGGCGAGAGGCGGTCTCGCAGATTATTACCTTCGGCACCATGGCGGCGAAGGCGGTAGTGCGCGACGTTGCCAGGGTGCAGGGCAAGTCCTATGGGCTGGCCGACAAACTCTCCAAGATGATCCCCTTCGAGCCGGGCATGACCCTGGAGAAGGCTCTGGAGCAGGAACCACAGCTGGTAGAGTTTCTCGAGAACGACGAGGAAGCCCAGGAA
>PYVH01000291.1 GCA_003030785.1 Marinobacter sp. B9-2
TGGTCGTAACCATTGCTGCCGCCGGAAGCGAACGCATCGCCCATCCAGAAGCCATACTCCGCGGCCAGACCGTTGGCAATATCCGAGAAGGTTGCCGTGCCCTTGTCGGCCGCCACCACCAGATAGTGGTCATCATCATCGTGACGTATGACCCGTTCCGGGGGCTGAATCCCGGCATCCACCAGGTTATCTGTGATATCCAGCAACCCCCGGATGAATGTTTTATAGGCCTCGATCCCCTCAGCCTGGAACACCTCCCGGTCAGACGGGTCAGGCAGGCGCTTGGCAACAAAGCCGCCCTTGGCGCCCACCGGCACGATAACCGCGTTCTTGACCTGCTGGGCCTTGACCAGCCCCAGAATCTCGGTGCGGTAATCCTCGAACCGGTCAGACCAGCGCAGGCCACCCCGGGCAACCTTGCCACCACGAAGATGCACGCCCTCAACCCGAGGCGAGTACACGAAAATCTCGAACATCGGCATCGGAAGGGGCATGTCCGGGATCCGGGCAGGATCGAACTTCACGCTGATGTAGGGCTTGGGGCCGCCAGCCTCGTCTGTTTGATAGTAGTTGGTACGCAGGGTCGCCTGCATGAGCTCCAGGTAGAGTCGAAGCACCCGGTCTTCACTCAGATTCTCAACGTCTTCGAGGCCGGCATTGAATTCGATCTCCAGCTTCTGCTGGGCTGCCTCACTCTTCCCGGGGCTCTGGTAACGCTCCGGATTGAACCGGATCTCGAAAAACTCCAGCAACAGCCTTGTGAGATCAACATGATTCACCAGGGTGTTGGAAATAAAGGTCTGACTGTTGGAGAACCGGATCTGGCGCATGTAGCGGGCATAGGTTCGCAGCAGCGCAATCTCCCGCCAGCTCATGTAGGAGGACAGCAGCATCCGGTTGAAGGCGTCGTTCTCCGCCTCGCCGTACCAGACCCTGCGGAACAGCTCCTCGAAGATCGGACGTATGCGGTGAATATCGACCACGTTGCCGTGGTGAGCCTGCAATGTGAAATCGTGGATCCAGACGGTCTTGTTGTGCCGGTCTGTCACATCAAAGGGGTGCTCGCCAATAACC
>PYVH01000292.1 GCA_003030785.1 Marinobacter sp. B9-2
TGCCTCGCAGGCTGCCCTGAAGAGCCGCGCACAGCAACTGGCGTTTGTGCGCGGCTTTTTTGCGCACAGAGCGGTGCTGGAAGTGGAAACGCCGGTGCTGGGCCGGTGCGGCGTTACCGACGTCAATCTCGACGGCATTCATGCGCAGGTTGCTGCCGGTTCCCGGGCCGGGGGCTGGCTGCAGACGTCGCCCGAATACCACATGAAGCGCATGCTCGCGGCCGGTTGTGGATCCATCTATCAGGTGTCCAGGGTGTTCCGCAATGGCGAGCACGGTCGTCGACACAACCCCGAATTCTCCATGCTGGAATGGTATCGGACCGGGTTTGATGATGTGGCGCTCATGGAGGAGGTGTCGGATCTGGTTTGTGGCTGGCTGGGTTGCCAGCGGCCCGAGGTTGTTCAGTACCGGGACGCACTGGAGCACTGGGCAGGCATCGATCCATTTGCCGCAACCGACCGCGAACTGATGCGGCGCTGCGAGCAGTGGCTGGAGCCCGAGCAGTTGGCGGACCTGGGGCGCGATGGCTGCCTGGATCTGCTGATGAGTTTTGCCGTGGAGCCGCATCTTGGCCGGGATAAGCCAGTGTTCATAACCGGCTATCCGGCGTCGCAGGCGTCGCTGGCGAGGGTTTCAGGATCCGATGGTTTTGAAGCAGCGCACCGTTTCGAGCTTTATATCGACGGCCTGGAGTTGTGTAACGGTTACTGGGAATTAACCGATCCCGAGGAGCAGAGGCTGCGATTTGACGCCGACAACGAGTTGCGCAGACGGTCTGGCAAGCCAGAAATGGTGCTGGATGAGGCATTTCTTGCTGCGCTTGAGCAGGGATTGCCCGAGTGCTCCGGAGTGGCGCTCGGGCTGGACCGACTGCTGATGCTCAAACTCGGGGTTCAGGATATCGGTGAGGTATTGGCATTTCCATTCGACCGGGCATAGCCCGGTCTGGAATGATCAGGC
>PYVH01000293.1 GCA_003030785.1 Marinobacter sp. B9-2
ACGGATCGCGATGGAATATGAGTGCGACCCCGCCGCGTTAACACCTGCAGCCGTCGAACGACTGCGAAGCTATGACTTCCCTGGCAATGTCCGGGAACTGGAAAACGTTCTGGAGCGGGCTTTTACCCTGTGTGATGCCGATCAGATTGACGCGGCGGATCTTCATCTGGGGAATGGAGTTCAGCATGCCGCATCGGCCTCACAAATTATTGCAGAAGGCCAGGCCGGCGAGGGAGAGGGAATTGCTGTGCCCGATGGTGAAATCGATCTGGAAGGGTATCTGGAGAAGATTGAACGACAGGCTATCGAGAAGGCGCTTGAGGCGACTCGGTGGAACAAGACGGCGGCGGCGAAGCGATTGGGGATTAGTTTTCGGGCGTTGCGGTATCGGTTGAAGAAGTTGGGGATGGAGTAGGCAACCCGACTACAATCAGATACAATTTTTTACGATTCAGGATGAATCGTCTTAACAGAAAAGGATTTCAAAATGGAACACTCTACTAGCTGTAGGGCATTTACCCTTATTGAGCTTATATTTGTGATTGCCGTGCTCTCCATTACTCTGAGCATTGCAATTCCCCTTACGAATGCTTTTGTACAGAACCAGGCAAAAGAGGCTTCCCGACAAAGCATACTCTCCGCCCTCCGTTTCGCGAGGGCAACAGCCATCAATAGCACAGAGCTGACTACTGTTTGCTCACTAAATCCCTCTGGCAAGTGCCGTGCCGAATGGGCTGACACACTCAGCGTGTTTCACGACACTAACAGCAACGGTATTCGGGAGCCAGGCGAAAGACTGGTTCGAACCATTAAGATTGACCTCAGCCAATGGTCACAAAAAAATCGCCCGGGAAACCGATCGCATTTCCAGTGGAACAGTCTCGGATTATCCAACGGCACCCCTGGTTCCATGGAGTTCTGCCACCCAAGTTCCGCCAAAAACCGGTTTGCTGTGGTTATTTCTTTCTCAGGACGAATCCGAACTTCGCTGGATTTCGATGGTGATGGCACGGAGGAGCGGGCCCCCGGCACCCCTGTTATGTGTTAACAACATCACCAGCAA
>PYVH01000294.1 GCA_003030785.1 Marinobacter sp. B9-2
TTTTATTCTCTGGAAAATCCGGGAGGAATGCGCTTATGGATATCCGACTGAAACGCGCTTATGCAGAACACTCAACCTCAGATGGCCCACGGCTGCTTGTTGACCGTATCTGGCCTCGGGGAGTGGCCAAAGAAGATGCGGATATAGCTCACTGGCTGAAGGGTCTGGCGCCGTCAACTGAACTGCGCAAGTGGTTCGGTCACGATCCCGAAAAATGGCCGGAGTTTCGGGAGCGGTACCTTGAAGAGCTGACATCAGGTGATGCCAGCGAGGATCTTGAGGCACTTAAGAAGCTGCTTGAGCAACATGACCGCATAACGCTCGTGTTTGCTGCGAAGGATACCGAGCACAACAATGCTGTGGCGCTCCGGGATTATATTTTGAATGACCAACTCTGAATCATTGGAGAATGGCGGCCCGTTGGGCCGTCCAGATTGCTGAAAACGCTCGCACCTTCTTGGTCTGTCGGCGAACCTTATTCCTGGCTGAGCGCTTCCTGAGCCCACTGCCAAGCGGCAACCGTCGCCGGAAAGCCTATCGAATTCATGCCCAGCACCAGCGCGTGCTCGATTTCCTCACGTGTGAGGCCCAGTTCCAGACTACGACGAATGTGGGACTTCAACGCGGATTCGCGACCCGCACCAACGCAAACGCCGAGCTTTACCAAAGCGCGCATTTTTTCATCCAGAGGGCCAGCATCGGCGAGGGCTTTACCAAGCTGTTTATGCGCTTGTTGCAGCTCTGGAAACCGTTCGCTGAAGGCAACGAAAGTTTTGGGGAGTTCGCTGTCGTGTTTATTCATTTGATTGCCTCGTTTGCGGGTTCCGCCAAGCCTCCGTGGTCGGTTTCACCGGTGAAGAGATTCTGATATTAAACGAAAACCTTACCTGACATTGCAGGATTATAGAATCGGTAAATGCATTCAGATAATGCAGCCTCTGCCGTATCCAGGCGTCAATAGCGTCAGTTTGCACATGCTAATCGACCAACTATTCGTGTTGGCGGCTTATTTGCAATTTTAGATCGGAAGAGCGTC
>PYVH01000295.1 GCA_003030785.1 Marinobacter sp. B9-2
TGACTCTGACAGCGGACACAGGCACAAAAAACAGGCTCTCGGGCCTGTTTTTTGTGCCTGTCTGATAAGCAATCCCGAAATCAGGCTCTCAGAGTCTTTCCATCGCCTCAGGGTTGGTGACAAACGGGTTGTCGTTGCCCTGGATTTCGGCAATGCGGCGGTGACGGGTCAGCTCGCCATCATCCGGCGGATCGAGTCGGTTCCAGCCTTTGAACACCGCGGAGGAACCCAGCCAGGGCAGGTTGTAGGTGTCCACCATGTAGGCAACTGTACGCGCGACATCGCCTTTGACCCGGACCGGTGGCTCAAAGAACTGGGCGCTCTGTCGAATGCCGCACTCATCCCCACTGACTGACGAGCCGAGATCCTCGTAACGGGCATTGCGACGGCCCATCTCCGTCCGGCTGCGTACCGGAATCATGTTGTGCATGTCGGAGGCGATCTGTCGGTACTGGTTGTCCTGCTCGCACTGTCGTGATGTCCCGCAGTCCAGCGCGCTACGGACATCCGCCAACGGATAGACATAGCCGTCGGTCAGTACAAAGCCTTTGCTGGTAAAGGCGGTATCGCAGAAAAATGACTTGCCACCATTGGCGTACAGGTTGCCCCAGAAATGCTCGGAAACAACGGTTTCCGGATCACTGAATCGGGTATTCTGGCCAATGACGAGGGTGGTGGTGAGTAACAGGCCGAGTGCTGTGGGTATCAGTAAGAATCTTTTCATACGCCTTTTATACCTCGCAGTGTGTGCAAGCGTGCTGGTAATTCGGGCCCCGTTGTTCAGGATGGATCAGGATCTGATCAAGCGGGTCAAAACTATGACGCTTTGTTCACTGATACTGTGAAGTATGGCACAGAGGCTCTGACTCACGGAGCCTCTGTGGTAGAAATTTGTGGCGTAGTGTTAACCGGTTAACAGTTTACTTCAGTTTGTTTCGGATGTTCTGATAACCGCTTTTCAGGTCTTCGCCCAATTTCGAGGCAGTCTGGCGGGCTTCCTGGGACGCATTTTCGGCATCGTGCAGAACCTCGTCAATCTTGGTTCTGAACCGATCCC
>PYVH01000296.1:0-417 GCA_003030785.1 Marinobacter sp. B9-2
AGATTATCAAATTGTGGCATTTAGCGTGGATCCAGAAGTGGATAAGCCTGATGTATTAACAAATTACTTAAATACGTATAATGTTGTAGATGAAAGCAAATGGCAGCTACTAACGGGCTATCAACAAAAATTTATTGAACAATTTGCACGTAAATCATTTAATTCCTTAGTTAAAAACGATCCTAACTCAGACCAAGTCATACATATGTCGAGCTATTATTTAGTAAACGCAGAAGGCACAGTTGTAAAAGACTATGATGGCGCGACAAACGTACCAGTTGAAACAATCGTTGGAGATATGAAGGCTCTTATTAAGGAGAGCAAATAACACAGAAGTCCATGTGACTTCTGTGTTTTTTTATTGAAAGAGGGGAAAGTAGGGTGTACGCCTTTAAAAATCATTCGTCTCGATTTAAT
>PYVH01000296.1:427-1055 GCA_003030785.1 Marinobacter sp. B9-2
CAGCAAATACAGCAATATTATATCGTTATATGCATCAATGGTTCATTAACTTAAACTATTCAACTGATTAGTAAGAGGAGGGATTTAAATGAATAAACAGGACCAGCTTAACTTGATTAAGGATGACTTTATAAATTCTCAAAAGGTACTATTAGCAATTGGTGATGAAACCAGACAAGCCATTTTAATGGTTTTAATGGGCACAGATTGTCAAACGGGATTGCGTGTAGGAGAAATCACGGAACAAACACATCTTTCTCGACCAGCTGTGTCACATCATCTTAAAATTTTGCGAGATGCTGGTGTTATTTTAATGCGCAAAGAAGGTACAAAAAACTTTTACTATATAGATATACGGACAAAACTAGGTTCGTTAAAAAATCTTGTTTTGGATATTGAGACGTTGTTAACGGAATTTTATTGACAATATAATAGATTATCTGGAGGAAAAAACAATGAGAGCAATGGTGATCGATCAATATGGCAAAGCCCCAATGCGCTTGGCAGAAGTGCCTACACCTGAAATAAATGAATATGAGGTGCTTGCTGAAATCCATGCAGCAAGTATTAATCCAATTGATTTTAAAATCCGTGATGGGAAAGTGAAGCTGTTAATCCAATATAAAAT
>PYVH01000297.1 GCA_003030785.1 Marinobacter sp. B9-2
CCGGAATATCGCCGGGGGCGAGAATATGCTCGGCCTTGCCCGCCTGGCCCTGGGTGTAAACCCGGGGATGCTCAAGGCACCAGAGCTCGTCCGCCACACTGTCATCCCGAGCGGCGGTGAACGACTTCATGGCCTCCCAGGTTTCCAGATAGGGCTGCTCCCCCAGGGATCGGACAATCAGGTCAGCCATGGCGATCAGAGCACCATGTGCACGCGGCCACTGGCCTTGAGGTCTTCGAACAGGGCTTTGAGCTGCTCTTCTCCGGTGGCCACAATTTTGAGCTGGACCGAGGAAAAGCGGCCCTTGCTGCTGTCGTTAACCGTAATATCGGTTTCGCAGATGCCCGGTTCGTGCTGTTCCACAACCTCGACCACGAACTCGGTGAAATCCGGCGCCGCATTGCCGATCACCTTGATCACGTAGTCGCAAGGAAACTCAATTTTTGGTGCTTTCGGCTGACTCATGCCGCTTTACTCCCCGGGATCAACATCACCCTACTGAAACAACTGAACGAAAAAGAGCTTGATGGCATCCCAGATGCGCTTGAAGAAACCACCCTCGGGCACCTCGGTCAGGGCCAGCACCGGCTGATCAACCAGTACTTCGCCATTGTAGGACACCTTGACCCGTCCCAGCTCATCCCCGACATTGATGGGTGCTTTGATAACAGAATCAAGGTCTACAGTGGACTCGAGATCGTTTCGGGAACCCCGGGGAATGGTGACATAGACATCTTCTGTCATACCCACCGAAATCTGATCCGCCTGACCACCCCAGACACGGGCTTCTATCAGCTCCTGGCCGGACCTGAACAGGCGTTCGCTCTCGTAGTAGCGGAAGCCATAGTTCAGCATTTTCTGGATTTCCTGGGATCGTGCTTCCGAGCTGCTGGCCCCCATAACCACGGCAATGAAACGGGTGTCATTGCGCTTGGCGGAGGCAACAAGGCAGTAACCCGCCTCCTCTGTATGGCCGGTCTTCAGGCCGTCAACACTTTCGTCACGCCACAGCAGGCTGTTCCGGTTCTGTTGGCGGATATTGTTGTAGGTGAAG
>PYVH01000298.1 GCA_003030785.1 Marinobacter sp. B9-2
GTAAGCGCCGTTAAATCGACCCACTTGCCCTAATCGTATTGAGCCACTTTTTTCAAAGCCAACAACTCGGCATTCCAGGGCAGCAAGGCTTCAAGCTTCTCCAGCGTGTCGGCCTTAGCAATTCGTTCCAGCACATGGTGGATATAAGCGGAAGGCTCCAGGCCATTGGCCTTGGCGGTTTCGATGAGCGAATAGCAGGTGGCGCTGGCTTTCGCCCCTTGTGAGGTATCGGCGAAGAGCCAGGCCTTTCTGCCGAGGGCAAACGGGCGAATAGCGTTCTCGGCACCGGCATTGCTGATGTTCAGGTCACCGCGTTCGCAGTAACCAACCAGATAGTCCCACTGGTTCAGGGTGTAATCCATGGCCTTACGGGTGAGCAGGCCTTTCATCACCTTGGCGGCATTTTTCTCCAGCCAGGCTTTGAAGGTGTTGAGCAATGGCAGACTCTTTTCCTGACGTAACTGATAGCGCTCTTCATCGCTCAGATCTCGGGCGGCCTTTTCAATGGCGTACAGTTTGCGGATGTGGCTCAGGGCCACATCCGCTTTTGAGGGCTGGCCCTTTTTGCCTTTGGCCGGCGCAGCCCGGGACGCTTCCACGAACTTACGTCTCGCGTGGTCCCAGCATCCAATCCGCGTCAGCTTGTTCGCGGCACAGACCTGACCGTAGCCGGAATAGCCATCGGCTTGCAGAATGCCCTGGAAGTCATCCAGCAGGCGCACCGGCACTTTGCCACCTCGCGATGGGTCGTACTCGAACAGAACCGAGGGTTGTCCCGGTGGGCCACCCCGGGTGGCCCACATCCATTTGTCGGAGTGGACCGATTTGCCGTCTTCCTTGAGCACCTGGATCCGGGTTTCATCGGCTTGCAGGTAATCACTGCCGTTCTGGGTTTCCCGCATCAGGTTGATCAGCGGCTGGAAGACGTCATTCAACCGGATAATCCAGTGAGCCATGCTGGTGCGACTCACTTCATGCCCCAGGCGCTGGAACATCTGTTCCTGACGGTACAACGGCAGGCCGTCGGCATACTTGGAGGTAATGAGG
>PYVH01000031.1 GCA_003030785.1 Marinobacter sp. B9-2
GGAGATGATGAATCAGAGCTTAGGCACCTGTCCAAATTTCGGGGTCCACTTCACACTGAGGCCCTGCAACGCCAAAAAAGTTCATGGTATTCGACCATGATTTTGCTGTGATTAGTAACAGTACCGAAAAATGAAAGATTCTGATCACAATCCCGGATCTTCCAGCTTGAATTCCTGTCCTACAAACCGAATACTCGGCTCAGGGAGCGTATTTTTTAAACAACAAGGGTCCAGATTATGAAACGCCGACACCTGCTCACCAGCGCCATCAGCAGTCTGGTTGTTGCTTTACCTGCCTATGCTGGCGTTCAGACCATGACCTCGGACGAAATGGTAGAGACCTACGTAAAGGATTCCGCCGTTATTGTTGTGCCCAAAGAGCGCAAAAAATCCGACGCCGACCGGCAACGTATCCTGCGCTCCCTCACCATATCCCCCGGTGAACCGGTGCTGACCGAAGCTGAAGAAGAAGCCTACCGTGACGCCCTGCAACGATACGTTGATGAGGGTAAGACCGATGCCCTGGAAAACGCTGAAGAGGAATTTCTACGGCGCGCCCTGCTCCTGCCCCAGGAAGAAATCGCCCGGGCACAGCCGCCGGCTGAGTTTACGCCAACGATTCCACCAATAATCTTCGGACAGCAGGCACAGATCCCGGAAGAGCCGTTTACGCAGACGTTTCTTAACGATCAACTGGGGATCGGGTTTGATGGGCAAAATCTGAATTTCAGTATTGGTAACCCGCCGGGGATTGACCAGATCCAGGTTCCACAGGCGATTAATGAAGGGCCGGTTACTCTGACGCCAAGGCCTGGTGGCGGGTTTGATCTTTCTATTGCGGTACCGGATCAGTAAGGCAGAATTCGTTGATTCGATTTGAAAACGGCAGCCAGGATTGGCTGCCGTTTTTTTATTGGCTCCAGTTTTCTTCTGGCCAATAAAAACGCCCCGCGGAGCGGGGCGTTTAACCAATACTATGGCGTCTGGTAAAATTATTTACCGTAAACAGCAAGCTTGGTATCGGAGATGTGCAGGTTATCGATACCGATAGTACCTATGTTGGTACCACCTACACGGGTTTCTTGGATGTTTACATCCATAAGAACATCATCAACATCCACGCGCAGAACGCCTTGCTTCGATCCGTTGAGGTTCTCACCCTTGTATACATCTAAGCGGGCAACCGCGAACGATTGACCGGTAGGGTTAACCCCAGAAGCAAGCGCAGCCAAGGTGCCTTCGAGCACCTGATCTTCACCATTCGCATCGGTGAGCAGATCAGCAATCTCTGCCTCAGTATAGGTCTCACCGCCAGCATTAGCACCTTTAATGCTCAGGCCTGTGATACCGACCGCCAGGAAATCGACCTCGAAATCCATTTGCTCGACCGTGAATGCCGCATCCAGGTTCAAGGTACCAGTGTCAGGGCCAGCTGCAACATCGGTGGTATCAACCCGAATGTCCAAAGCGCCCAACAAACCCCACGCCTTCATACCTGAAATCAGTGTAGTATTCTCAGTGGCAGAAGATCCATCCACGTTGTCACGCAAAGACATCTCACCAACTTGCATACCCCAATCAATCGGAGCGCCAGTATTAGAGCCAACGTGAATTACTGCATCGCCGTCTGCTGCAACGTCGATATCAATTTTCAAATCGTCCAGCAGTCCACTTTGGGTAGCCAGGCCAGGCTGTGGCTCAAACCCCCCATTCCCGTCGGGAGCGATTAACCCACTGGCATTTGCACCGCCGATTTCAATATCGGAAACGGCAAAAGTACCTTCGTCAGTGTAGGTGAACTCACCAATAGAAACGCGGGTTTCCAATTCAATGGTTACACCTGCCTGGCCGGTTACATTACCCATCGCGCTGTCATCCAACGCTTTTAGGTCAGCATTAGCTGCAAAGGGAGCCGCAGCAACCGCTGTAGCAAGAGCAAGTTTCTTCAGGCCTTTCATTATTATCTCCTTGAGTAAACTCTTTTTGATTGTTTTCCGAGTTTTAGTTTTGTGAAGTTCTGTAACCTCACACCTCCATTTAAGATTGTTTTACAGTCCTATTCCGTGAATGAACGCACAATTCAGGATACGAAGAAGTCCCGCCGAGCGACTATTCAGCCCTCTTGTCCCTCTGGTCGTAGAAAATTTGAAAAGACTTTTCCTGTGAGATAGGCGCACCAAATGTGGCATTTCCCTGGCCAAGCTTGAGTGGAACCAACTTCAGCCCTGCGATGCCAAGACGATGCTCATGTTCTACGACTACGACGCGCTCTTTCTTTCCCTCCTTTGTAATCGTTCCCGGATAAACAATTAAACTTGCATCAATTTTTTCGTGTCGGGCTAAGGACCTTAAACTGGCCCTGAAGACCCTCAGCTTCGCTGCCGGAGGCGCACTCTCCGCTGCCTCATCGAGCCTCACTTTTTTGAGTTTCCGATCTTTTAAAACCATCCATGCACCCGGCCCGAAAATCCCCGAATTCTCTACTTCTTCCTCTACAACGGACATTGAGGCTTTCAGCATTGAAGTGAGATCTTTTTCCGCCGTTAACATGGCTGCAGCCAGCTCCTTTTTTGTGAGCTTGCCGTCAGATAAAACACTGGAACCTTCACTCTGGTGTTCCTGAGAGGTCGCTGTCGCGGAGAAGCAGACAAGTGAAAGAATCAAAAAAAGGACCTTTAAATAACCAAATCGCAAGGTATTCATAGAAACTCCATGTGCAAAGGACTGCCCTTGCCTCTCGGGACAAGCGCTTCCATTTAGTTTTTTTATACTGGGGACGCCCTACCAACTCGGATAGAATGCCGATCAACCGTATAATCAGCAGTTGAATAAAGCGTTAGTTAATTAGATCAGCGCATCCATAAAAGTCACAACGCCGATTTTGTGTGCTGTTTATCATTTTTTGAACATTCCGGAGGAACCTTGAACCCGGCAACCATGCGTGAACTCAATCAGGAGGGCTACCATCGCCTGCTAAGCTATGCCTGCCGGGAAGCGGATTTCGCCTATATTGGGAGTGTCGGTCACGGCCCCGCCCGAGGAGTCTTCAGCGGTTTTTCTGCCAGAGCTCGCGCCACCGAAGTGCTCCAATACCCTGTGCCTCCGGATTTCTGCTCCGATCAGCTTGCCCAGAGCATGGAAAGCCTCGTCCGTCAGTTCCAGATCGAACAGGAACCCAACCCGGAATGCCTGTCCGGCGGGTGGATTGGATTCCTCGGTTATGAGCTCGGGTATGTCAGGGAAAGCCGTCTCAGGGAGCTCTGCCCATCTGTGGATGCTCCCCTAATTTCTGCAGGATTTTATCTTTGGACGGCCAGTCACAATCGCAAGACAGATCAATATTGGCTCTGGATTCATCCGGAGTGCCCTGGTGAGACACGGAATCTACTGGAGCAGTGGCTGGGCTCGGACGAACCCGCAGCCACCACCGGATGGTCTATGGTTTCCCGATTTCAGCCCAGGCAAACACCGAGCGCCTTCAGGGCCAGCGTAGAAAGGGTTCGCCAATACATTGAAGCCGGTGATTGCTACCAAGCGAATCTCTCCCAGGAATTTTCCGGCCATTTCACGGGTGATCCCTGGCAAGCATTCCAGGCGCTTTCGGATGCTAACCCTACGCCCTATAGCGGTTTCATTCGCGCCGGAGAGGCATCCATTCTCTCGGTCTCCCCGGAGCGTTTTCTCGAGATACACAACCGAACCGTCACCACCAGCCCGATCAAAGGCACGCGGCCAAGGGGCGGCACTCCGGAGAGCGATTCAGCCTATGCCACTGAACTGGAAGGCTCTGAAAAGGACCTTGCCGAAAACCTGATGATCGTCGACTTACTACGCAACGATCTGAGCCTGAACGCAAAGCCGGGCAGTGTGAAAGTCGACAAACTGTTTGCACTGGAGTCCTACCGCAACGTTCATCATCTGGTCAGCCACATCCGCGCCGAGCTGGCTGAGGGTGTAACACCCATGAAGGCGTTGTTTGACGCTTTCCCGGGCGGATCAATCACTGGCGCGCCGAAGATCAGGGCGATGGAGATTATTCGGGAGCTTGAGCCCCATTGGCGCGGCCCCTACTGCGGCTCGATTTTCTATCGTGGACTGGACGGCACGCTGGACAGCAATATTGCGATACGAACCATGCTTTGCGACGGTGCGGGAACCATTCGCTGCTGGGGTGGTGGCGGTATTGTTGCGGATTCAGATCCCGAAGCTGAGTATCAGGAGACGCTCGCCAAAGTCGGGCCTTTGATGCGGTTTCTGGAAGAATTGGTGATTGAATGAATTGAACATGGGGCCAGATGAAGTTTTCATCTGGCCCCTACTAAACCTGCTCAGGCGTTGTGGATCGCGCTGGCCTTGAGAAACTCCTGCCTGAGATCATCGAAGTTGTGTACCGCAGGGAACTGCGGGAACTCGTCAATCACGTTCTGCGGAGCATGGAACAGGATGCCGGCCTCGGCCTGGGTCAGCATGGTGGTGTCGTTGTAGGAATCACCCGCCGCAATCACCCGGTAATTCAAAAGCTGAAACGCCCTTACGGACTGGCGTTTGGGATCGCGCTGGCGCAGCAGGTAATTGGTGATCTGGCCGTCGTCTGCCACTTCCAGCTTGTGACAAAGCAACGCCGGGTAACCCAGCTTCTTCATCAGGGGCATGGCGAATTCGTAGAAGGTGTCGGATAAAATCACCACCTGGAACCGCTCGCGCAGCCAGTCCAGGAACTCCCGGGCGCCGGGGAGCGGGTCGAGCTCCCCGATCACTTCCTGGATCTGGGGCAACCCATAGCCGTGCTGGTCCAGCAGTTTCAGGCGCTGTTTCATCAGCACATCGTAATCCGGAACATCGCGGGTGGTGGCCTTGAGCTCTTCAATGCCGGTCTTTTCGGCGAACGCGATCCAGATTTCCGGGATCAATACTCCTTCAAGGTCAAGGCATGCCAGTTCCACAACGATCTCCTGCTTCAATTGGTTAAGGGCAACGTCGGTTTGTCCGTCTGTGCCGCTATTCGGAGCGTATGATAAGAAAAACCGGGCGGGATTGCATCGTAGAAGTGTAACCCCTGACTTTTAAGCGCGGAATAACCATATAGATCGTCATTCCTTCAGGATATGAGGCATTTAATGGTAGCCTTTTGGTACGTTTAGATCCTTTTGCACATCAAGATAAGGCAATCCCGGGCCATGACCGATATTCAAACCTTGCGGGAAGAGCTCGAAGGACAGAGCCCCCGTTCGATTCTCAAAGCCGCCCTGAAACATTACGACAACATCGCCATCTCTTTCAGTGGCGCAGAGGATGTCGTGCTGATTGAAATGGCACACAAGCTGACCGACAACCTGAAGGTTTTTACCCTAGATACAGCTCGTCTGCACCCGGAAACCTACGAGTTTGTTGAGCGGGTGCGCAAGCACTACGGCATCGAGATCGAGGTTCTGTTTCCAGACGCCCAGGAAGTTCAGGATCTGGTGAACAAGAAAGGTCTGTTCAGCTTCTACGAGGATGGACACAGTGAATGCTGCGGCATTCGCAAGGTCAATCCCCTGCGCCGCAAGCTGGCGACGGTTGATGCCTGGATTACCGGGCAACGCAAGGACCAGAGCCCCGGCACCCGCAACGACGTGCCGGTTGTTCAGGAAGATACCGCCTTCTCGACGGATGAAAAAACACTGGTGAAGTTCAATCCGCTGGCTAACTGGACGTCAAAAGAAGTGTGGGACTACATCCGGATGTCCGAGGCGCCCTACAACGAGCTTCATGAAAAAGGTTTCGTGAGCATCGGCTGCCAGCCCTGCACCCGCCCTGTCCTACCGGGACAGCATGAGCGCGAGGGCCGCTGGTGGTGGGAAGAAGCCACCCAGAAAGAGTGCGGCCTTCACGCTGACAACCTGATCGCCCGGGAATAACCGGGCGTCTGGCTACCCGCTCTCTATCTAGTAGGTGGGTAGCTCGATATCCCTGAACAACTCTTCGATTTCAGACCGGCTGCCCTGGTGGGACACGGCTTCGTCCACCTTTTCCCTGGTGAGATGGGGCGCGAATCGATGAATGAAGTCGTACATATAGCCCCGCAGGAAGGTGCCCTTCCGGAAACCGAGTCGGGTCACACTAGGACGGAACAGCTTGCGAGCGTCCAGAGCCACCAGATCGGTATCCGTTTTGGGGTCGAAGGCCATACTGGCAATAATTCCCACACCCAGGCCCAGCCGCACGTAGGTTTTGATAACGTCCGCGTCCGCAGCCGTAAACACCACCTTGGGTGTGAGCCCCTGTGACTGGAACGCCTCATCCAGTTTCGAGCGTCCGGTGAAGCCGAACACGTAAGTGACCAGCGGGTACTCCGCCAGCTCCGGTAGCGTCAGCTCCGGGAGTTTCGCCAGGGGGTGATCCTTGGGCACGATTACGCAGCGATTCCATTTGTAGCAGGGCATCATGATCAGGTCGCTGAACAGCTCCATTGCCTCTGTGGCGATGGCAAAGTCCACCGCTCCATTGGCCGCCATCTCAGAGATCTGCATGGGCGTGCCCTGGTGCATATGCAGGGATACATCCGGATATTCTTCGATAAAACCGCTGATAATCGGTGGCAACGCATATCGCGCCTGAGTATGAGTCGTAGCGATGCTCAGATCGCCCTTGCGCTGGTTACTGAATTCCTGGGCAATCTTCTTGATGCCCTCAACCCGCCGCAGGATCTCCCCCGCTTCACGAATGATAATTTCGCCGCCCGGCGTGATTCGGGTCAGATGCTTGCCGCTCCGTGCAAACACTTCCAGCCCCAGTTCGTCCTCCAGCAGGCGGATCTGTTTGGAGATACCGGGCTGGGACGTAAACAGGCTTTGGGCGGTTGCGGACACATTCAGATCGTGATGCGCAACTTCCCAGATATAGCGCAACTGTTGTAGTTTCATTGAATCTGCTGCTCCCTGGCGATCGAAAGACCTGATTGAAGAATACGCATAAAAATACAGGTTTTCATTCTTTTTTAATATAGGCAACTACTTTCACACAGTTTAGACCAAAATTGCATTTACGCAGCCTCTGATAAAACCCTGGAGTGATTAAAGTGGCTTCATGGCCTTGACTTGGTCATTACAAAGGACACAATCCGTAGTGCCCTGTCTGGGCAATTCAACACTCCAGTTGTCAGGGAATCCATGCTGCTCACCACCAAGTTTCTAAGGCCGACATCGGACGCGCGCGCGGTAAAACGCGAGCGATTGAGCGCGCTGCTGGAAGCTGGGGGGCCACGGCGGCTGAATCTGGTTGTTGCGCCAGCAGGATTCGGTAAAACCACCCTGGTCGCCCAATGGTGCTCGCGGTCTTCCTCACCCACCGCCTGGCTCTCACTCGATGAACACGATGATGAGCCCAGGCGATTCTGGCAGTACGTCATCGGCGCCTTCGAACAGGCCGGACTAACCGGTGCGGCCGAGTTGCGTAAACAACTGGCCAACCAATCCGATGAAACCTTCACCGAAGCCATTACCGGCCTGATCAATCTCCTGGCCGGGGACGGCAGTGTGTGGGGCCTGGTCCTGGACGACTTCCACTTTATTGGGAACCCGGCCATCCACAGGCAGTTTGGCTATTTCATCGACTATCTGCCGCCGGGAGTCCTGGTAACCCTCGCGTCCCGAACGGAGCCGCCCCTGCCCCTCGCACGTTGGCGCGTCCGCCGCTGGATTCAGGACATCCACCCTGGCCTCCTGGCCTTTTCTGAAGAGGAATGCCGGCAGTTCTTCCGCGACACGATGGGCCTGGATATCACCGACGAGGATGTCCGCGCCATTTGCCGCAAAACCGAAGGCTGGGTGGCCGCCATGCAGCTTTCCGCGCTTTCTTCGACCTTCTCCGGCAAAGACGCAGCCAGATCAGGCAACCAGATCAATCTGGATGAGCGCTATATCAGCGATTATGTCCTGAGCGAAGTTCTGGAACAGCAACCCCGGGATATTGCGGATTTCCTGCTTGAAACCGCCTGCTGCCCGCGGCTCTGCGCGTCCCTTTGTGATTCAATCCGTGGGTCCGACGACAGCCAGGAGATGCTCGAAACGCTCCTGAGCCAGAACCTGTTCCTGATTCCGTTGGATACCCGGAACGAGTGGTTCCGATACCATGATCTTTTTCGGGATGCGCTCCTGCTCAGGATCAGCCACACTGAACCGGAGAAGGCATCGCGCCTCTGGCAACGCACTGTGGAATGGTTGTTGGCCCACGGTCATGTTCAGGAAGCCATTGCCCAGATTGTCCGTCACGAGGACTGGCCATGGCTGGCCCGGGTACTGGCCGAACACGGAAACAATCTGATCCATGGCGGCTATCACCTGCCCGTACTGGACTGGCTCGATGCCCTGCCACAGGACCTGGTAACCGATCATCCGCAGCTCCAGATGCTCCGGATCTGGGGGCTGTTCTTTGCGAATCGGGTGGACACGCTGGAGCCCCTGCTATCGGCGCTCGAGGATTTGCTGGACCGGCAGGTGGCTGATTCACATCCGGATGCCGAAGGGGCTCTGGGGCTGCAAAGTGAGATTTCGCTGATGCGCTCGTATCTGGCCCGAACCCGGAGTGACGACAAGAGCGCTGCCGACCTGACCCGCCAGGTGCTCAGGGAAATAGACCACACCCGCATCCCGTTGAAGTCCGTTACCTATTACGGGCTGGGTCTGGATTACTACGGCAAGGGTGAGCTTACCGAGGCCGAAGACGCGCTCCAGTCTGCAGTTCGTTATGGACAGGTGGAACATAAGCCCAGCACCGTGCTCTCCAGCGGCGGCCTGTTGGCGTGGATTCAGTACAACCGGGGCGATATCGACCTGGCGCTGGAAACCTGCACGGAGATCCGCCAATGGGTGGACCGGCACTATTCAGACCCCAGCCAACCAAGGCTGATTTCCTGCTGGCAGAACAGCACCCTCTGTGAAATCCACCGGGAGCGCAACCATCCCCAGCTCGCCGCCACGCACCTGCAGCCTCTGCTGGAGCACGTCGAGCGCGGTACGGAACCGGGGCAGCACGTGGTCATCCAGTACGTTCGTGGTCACCTGGCCTTCAGCGAGGGTAAGCTCCAGGACGCGATTGAGGCCCTGGAAGACGCTTCCCTGACGGGCAGAAAACGCCGCGAGCAGATTGTTTTTGAGCCACCTGCCAGTACAGCCCTTCTGGCCCGGTGCTACCTTGCCGCCGGTCACCCGGAAAAAGCCCGTGCCAGTCTGGACTCCCGGGCCGATGCCGAATTCACCAACCCGCTTCACCTGGAACAAAGCCGGATCAGCGAAGCCCGTGTGCTGGTGGCACTGAATCAGCCGGAGCGTGCCCAGGAAATACTCAGCGCTTTGCTGAAACCGGCTGAACGCAATGCCCACAACCGTCACCTGGTGGAGATCCTGTTGGTCTATGGCGAAGCCCTGGCAAAGCAGGAGCGGCAAGACGAATCGGAACAGATGCTGACCCGGGCGCTGAGCCTGGCCGCCGAGGCCGGGTTCATGCGGCTGTTTGCCGAAGAAAGCCCGGATCTTCGTTCCCTGCTGCTGGATCTGCCCGCCCTGAACGCACCTGGCAGTTGGAACGCCAACGTCAGGAAAATGCTTGTTGATCAAAGAGAGTCTGGTCAGATAAACCCCAAAAGCAACCCAAGCTCGGGGTCCAGCGCGCCTGATCGGTCGGCAATTAAGCCGGAAGCACTACCGGAACCCCTCAGCCAGCGAGAGCTGGAGGTGCTCGAGTTGATTCATGAGGGGCATGCCAACAAGGAAATTGCCTCGAAAATGAAGGTCGCACCGGCGACCGTAAAAGCTCACATTCGCAACCTCTACGGCAAACTGGGCGTCGGCCGCAGGACCGAAGCACTGGCCCGGGCCCGGGATCTGGGGCTACTGGAAGGCTGACACCCAAGCGACCAAAAATGTGATGACCATCACATTTTGCTTCAACTATCTAAGCCCGCTACGCCCTTTGGACGATCCGTCTACGCCCTCTAATCCCCTATTATTATTCCAACGGTGAGGGAAACCTCACCAGGAATTCTGAAACTTCAGGCCTTCAGATTTCTTGTTCCGCGTTGTTTCGACGCCCGGGTTCGAAAGAACCCTCTTGATGAGAGCCACCCCTTCTGGGCTGGCTCTTTTTTTATGGCCGAAGGATTTGCAGGCGGGACTCAGCGTTCGATAATTCGACGGAACGGCGGCAAGGCATCCAGCAGCAGCTGACCATACCGCCGGGCAATGATCCGGCGATCCAGAATGGTCACCCTCCCGGTATCCTGCTCGGTCCGAAGTAGCCGCCCCACCGCCTGAACCAGTTTGATCGAAGCATCCGGAACGGTGATTTCCATAAAGGGATTGCCGCCACGCTGGGTAACCCACTCCGCCAGACTCGCTTCAATGGGGTCATCGGGCACTGAAAACGGCAGACGGGTAATCACAACGTGGTGCAGGTACTTGCCCGGCAAATCGATGCCCTCGGCAAAGCTGGCCACGCCAAACAGAACACTCGGGCGGCCCTCATCCACCCGGCTGCAATGCTGCCTGAGCACTTCACCCTTGGCCATATCGTCCTGGGTGATAATCAGCTCCGGGTAGTCAGGGGCAAGAGCGTCCCGCACCTGCTGCATCTGGCGCCGGGAAGTGAACAATACCAGAGTTGCCTTCTCGCCCGCCCACAGGTCCGGCAGTCGTTTAATGAGCTCATCAGCAAAGCCGTCATCCGTGGGCATGGCGGACATCGCCGGCACCTCGACCGTCGCCATCTCGCCATAGCGGAATGAGCTGGGAACAACCAGGAAGCGGCTGCCCTGGGGTAATCCCGCCCGGGCATTCAGGCGATCAAACCGGCCCAGGGCGGTCAGGGTGGCACTGGTGAGCACGGCGCCGTAGGCACGGGACCAGAGTCGGGAGTAAAGGAGGTTGTCCGCCAGCACCGGTGAACTGTAAAGGGTAATGTCTTCGGCATGGTCCCAGCGCTGACGCACAGCCCAGCGGGCCGGTGGCGGGCTTTTCTGCACTGGCGGCCTGGCGTCCTTCTCTTCACCCGCTTCAGAATCCGATTCTGACTCGCTGGCGGGCTTTGCATTACCCTGCTCGCACCAGGCGGTCCAGAGTCTCAACTGATCCTCGGCCCTTGCGTGGAACGAACCAATCACCGGGTACCAGGCTTCTGCGGTTTCCCGGTCAATTTCATGCTCCTTGCGTTCGTCGAATGCTCCCTGCAGTTCGTCTGCCAGAACGCCAAGCTGGCGGACCATATTGGCGGTTGCAATGCGGCTCTCGGCCGAGAGGTCCGCCATGGCTTCCGGCAGTTCACCCTCCGGATAACGCCATTGGGCCGTCCGGCGCTCCTCGTTGAACTCCCACCCGGTATTCTGCTCGGCTTCCTCGTACACCCGGTTCAGCACCAGATCCACTTCCCTTGAGGCAGAGCTGATGCGATCCAGTGACTTCGCGGCCTGGGTGCCAGCCGCCAGGTAGGGCTGCATTTTCACCAGCGCCTGGGAAAGCTGTTTCAACCATTGGCGGGTGGAATTGAGCGGGAGCGACGCGGCAAAGTGATTCAGGGCTTTGTCCGGCAGGTGGTGGGCCTCGTCAAAAATGTACAGGGCATTCTCCGGCTCCGGCAAAATCGCCCCGCCGCCGAGCGCCAGGTCCGCCAACACCAGATCGTGGTTGGCAACGACTATATCCGCATCGTCGAGGTCTTTACGGGCATCGAAAAACGCGCAGCTGTCGAAGTAGCTGCAATGGCGGTTGGTGCACTGCCGGTGGTCCGTAGTCACCTGTCGCCAGACATCGTCGGGGATCTGCTCCGGCCAGTGGTCCCGGTCACCGTCCCACTCCCGTGAACCGTAACTTGCCAGCATCTCTTCAAAGAAGGCCCGGGTGCCGGGTTCTTCATTCTTCGGGCCATCCAAAAGGAACAGGGGCATGGTGTCGCTGTCGGTATTACCCTCATCGTGCAGGCGGGCCTCCAGTCGGGACATGCAAAGGTAGCGACCCCGGCCTTTGGCGAGCGTCCAGTTGAAATCCATCTTGCTGTGCTTCTTCAGATCCGGGAGGTCCTTGAGCACAATCTGGTCCTGCAGAGCAACGGTCGCGGTCGAGATCACCAGGGTTTTGCCGAGGGCTTTTGCCACCGGTATCGCAGCGATCAGGTAAGCCAGGGTCTTGCCCGTCCCCGTCCCGGCTTCCACCACACAGGCCGACGCCGGAGACGTTCGCTGGCCATCGTTCTCTGTGATGTCGCCCATGTACTTTGCAATTTCGGCAATCATCAGACGTTGACCATAACGGGCACGGATATCCTTACCCGCCAGAACGTCCCGATACCCTTGCTGGATGGATTGCTTGATGTCGTCGGTCAGTGCCATCAGCGGGGGCTCACCCAGTCCCTGACAACACCAACCCGGAAGCGGCGACCGTTACGACTCAGCACCACACCCTCTTCGGTGATGTCATCCACCCGAAGGCCCTCAAAGGTATCGCCCACTCTCAGGTAGGTGTTGTTGATCATCACCCGCCGAGAGGCCGGCGATGAAGAATAAATATGGCTGTTAAAGGTCAAGTCGGGAACGCTCTTCTGGAATGAAAGCGGCAACTCTACCAGATGAGGCACTCGGCCCGCCCGTTCCTGTTCCGCCTGTGGCACTGCCGTTTCGGATATTGCGGATGAGGGCACAATAACCGTGGCCCGCTCCCGGTTCTCAGCAGCGACAGGTTCCGCTGCTACGGGCGTCGGCGTTGAATCGGCGTTGTCGGGCTCAGGGATTGCGCCTGTCTCCGCGACTGGGTCTTGAGATATTGCCTCTGGTTCGCTCGCCGGTGTCACCGGTAACGGTGCCGGCTCAGACGTGTTCTCCGTTGTATCGGCAACCGTTGGCAACTCAGTTTGACCCGCCGGAGCCCACGGCAAGGGCGTGCCGGGCCAGAACAGAAAGGCCAGAACGCCCGCGTTGAGGATCAGCGCGAGGGCTACCCACACGGCCGGTGACACCCGTTTTTTCTTCGGCCGGTGAATCAACTGCACCTGTTGGCCGAGGTCCGGAACGCGACCCTGGCGGCGCTCGGTTTCGGATTTTCGCAAGGCGTCCAGAATATAAGACATGATTATTCTCGACCCTCCGACTGAAGGGGGTTGAGGCGAGGGATTGAAGCCTCCAGATCGTTGTTAATCTGGATGATGGTCATGGCACCGGCAATTCCGTCCACGGTGAGCCCCCGCAATGCCTGGTACCAGCGAATCTGTTCTTCGGCTTCCATGCGCTTCACCCGATCACTCTCTGACCGGGAGCCGCTGTGCCGGTCCGCAAGATCCATCATTCGCGCACCAATCCAGAGTTGTTCGCCACCACCATTGCTGTAGAAGCCATCGCCCGTCATGTATTCCGGAAGGCGCCATAAAACCCGGTATTCACCGAACCAGTGGCGCTCAATGCTGGCAAAGGAAACGCTCTGAGTACCAGACGGCATGGCAACCTCTGCTGTATTGCCGTCCAGATGGCGGAGGACGACAAATCCGGTGTTACCTGCCTCATCCTGGAGCTGAAGCATTGCCGGGCGATCGAGAAACTCCAGGCTTCGGCGACTACCCTGTCGATTCAGGCACCCCAGTCCGTTCTCTCTCGCCCAATCACAGGCCACGGGTGCTTCTGCGGGTTGATAATCCCGCCCCCAGATCCCGAACAACACCTGGAACGCCGAGACCGAATCCAAAAGTTGGTCCGGAATGGCCAGGTCATCTGGTCCAGGCGGCTTTTCAGGCCCGGTTTCCTTAGCGCTCTCCACCCGAGCCCCCTCCACCCGAGCGCTCTCCACCCGAGCCCCCTCCACCTGCTCCGGTTCCGGTGCCTCCATCCGCTCAACTTCACCCTTGAGCGGTTCTGCCGACGGCTGCCCGGTAAGAACCTCACCGTCAGGGGACCACCGCTCGAACAGCCAGGCGGTGCCGATGATAGCCACCAGAATCGAGGCTGCAACAATCAGGTACTGGGACCTGTCCGGCGACCGGCCTGATCGTGAAGGCACGGGACCAATCGAATGTCCGCGCACTTCCTTTGCCGCATGGCGAATATGATCAGCCGTGATTTCATGCTCGCCTTCCGCGTATGCTCCTAACAGGGCCCGGTCACTGATCAGGTTGATAAGGCGGGGAATACCCTGGCTTTCTCGATAAAGACGGTTCATCGCCCGCTGCGAGAAAATATCGCCCCGCATTCCTGCCACGCTGAGGCGGTAGCGAAGGTAGGCCGGCAGCTCTTCCCGACCAATGGCATCCAGATGGTAGCGCGCGGTAACGCGCTGGTTCAGCTGGCGCAACTCCGGAAGTGCCAGCATTTCCTGCAGTTCGGGCTGCCCGAGCAGGACAATCTGAAGCAGCTTCTTCTCCGCCGTCTCCAGGTTGGTCAGAAGGCGGAGCTGCTCCAATACCTCGGCAGACAGATTCTGGGCCTCATCGATCATCAGAACCTTGTGTCGCCCGGCCGCATGGGCCTTCAGCAGGTCCTGGTTAATCAGGTCCACCAGTTCCTTGATGGTGGCACTTATCTCGTGGGGGATTTCCAGCTCATCACAAATGGAGGAGAGCAATTCCCGGGCAGAGAGCCTTGGATTCAGGATCAGCGCGATATCCACATTATCCGGAACATTCTCGATAAAGCAGCGGGAAACCGTTGTTTTCCCGGTTCCCACTTCACCGGTAATCACGATGAAGCCGCCCTGCCCCTGAACCCCATACATCAGGTGCGCCAGCGCCTCTTTGTGGCGATCGCTCAGATACAGGTAACGAGGGTCTGGCGCAATGGAAAACGGCGGTTCCCGAAAGCCGAAAAAGTCGTAATACATATCAGGACGTACCGGAATCCGCGTTGCTGATCAGTCTGAGCTCGGCGGTGCGCCGATTCTGGTGCTTGAGTCTCCGTACGCACCGCTCCAGGGTTTTCGAGATGCGGGCGTGGGAGCGGATCATGGAGATTTTTGGCCAGGTGGCCCGTTCGCCGGCCAGAATCATCTGCCGTACGAAGGCCGGATCGGGGTTTGCCAGCATCCTGCTGTAATCCTTGAACGAATATGAGGGCGCAATGGTAACGTCTCCCGAGTAGCGCTGGGCCATAATGGTGTACAACTGACCGGACATCTGCCGCATAAGTTCCGGCCTTAGCCTTTTCCGCAGGTAATCAAACACCCCCTGGCCATGGAACTGAATTTCAGATTTCAGCAGGTGCATCGGCAGATTGCCAAGGGACAGCTTTTCATCCCGGCCGCGCTGGCTCAGGAACGGCACCACATGGGGATTGGTCTGGCTCACGATGGTGTAATTCACATCGTACAGATGCATCAACCGCTCAATAGGCAGATCGCTCACAACCGAGCCATCCACGAACTTCAGGCGCGGCATATAGGGTAGCGTGTTGCCCTGAATGTCCTTTTTCATCAGGGTAACCGGCGGGAAAATACCGGGAACCGCGGCGCTGGCCAACACCGCACTCCAGACCATCAGATAAGGCGAGGTGTATCCGCACAGCAAGCGGGCCTTCTGGTGGGCCTGCACTGGTGAAACACTCACATTGATCGAACGGCCGGTACGCTGGTAAGCCTCTTCAAAAGTATATTCACCTATATTGCCACGCAGGCAATTGCGCAGCTCTTCCTGATCCATGAGGCCGTCCCCACGCACCGCACTGAGCAGCCCCCGCCATTTCCAGGCTTTCAGGTTATGGTTCTCGGGCACCAGCATTTCCGGGATTTCCGCGTCTGTGTGTACTCCAAGAATGCCCGCGATAACCGCGCCGATACTTGAACCAGCGATGACCTGGGGCAGAAGCCCCTTTTCCCAGAGAGCCTTGATGACGCCAAAGTGGAAAACGCCCAGGGTAGCGCCGCCACTGAGCAAAAGCGCCGGGCGGCCAAAGCTTGTAAGCGTGTCGCGGAAGAACTGAAGTTTGTCGGCAACGGGAAAACCGGGCACCGGTTCATCACAGAGGTAATCCAGCGATTCACAGACCTGGGTAATGTATTCCTCGATCAGATGTTTGGTGCCAACCCGGGATCGGGTGTAAAGCGCCGGGTTGCCCATATTCCCCAGATCATGGTGGAGCCCCTCCCGAAGGGCCCGCTTGAGCCGCTCTACATCATTCTGCTGACGATACTGTTTGAGATTGCTCAGCCGGTCGTAGATGACTTCGTAGTGGTAGAGATCGGAGGCAAAATCCTCTTTCCACTCGGCATTGCCCTCCAGGAAGTCCAACTCCAGGGCCGCGGCCTTCCACACTTCGTAGTTTGGCGCCTCGGCCAGCATTTTCCGGAATTTGGCTATTCTTGGATCCTTGAGCACCGCTGACCTCCTTTCAAACCAGAACGCTCAGAAATCCTCGAGCATCAGATCTTCATCGTCGCCACTGGCAAACGGATCGTTGACCACTTTCCCGTCGTTAATCAGGAATTCCCGACGTTGCAGAAAAGCGTTTCGAACAAACGTGTAGCTGTCGCCCGAGATAAAGCTTTCAGCGGGAATGAGATCTGCCCGACGGTCCACTATCTGCAGCGCACGGGCATAGTAAACTTCAGGGCTGTCAACTTCATCCCAGGCCGACGGTAGCGCAAAGCCGTCGGTCATGAACCCGGTAAAATGCCGGGGGGTTGAAGGCCCCAGAAAAGGCAGCATGAGGTAGGGTCCTGAACCCACGCCCCAGTAACCCAGTGTCTGACCAAAATCTTCCGGCCGCTCCGGGAGGTCAAAGGCGGTTGCCACGTCAATCAGACCACCCAGACCGAAGGTCGTGTTGTAGGTAAAGCGCCCTACCGCAACCACGGCCGACTCCCCTTTCAGCTGCAGTACGCTGTTGGTGAAGTTTCGGAGTTCGGTCAGGTTATTGAAGAAATTGGTAATGCCACGGTCAACAATCTGCGGGGTGAAGTCTCTGTAGGCCTGTGCCACCGGCTTCAGGAACCAGCGATCAATGGTCTCGTTGAAGGTGTACACCTTGCGGTTCCAGTTCTCCCAGGGGTCTTTCGGGTCAACCGGAACAGAGCCTTCTGGCGCAGGTTCCTGCATAGTCTGTGCGGTGGCCTGGCCCACTGGCAGGAATACAGCCAGGAATAACAACATGATGAGCGTAATCAGCCGGCGCCGGATAAAAATGTGTTTCATTATCTGCTCTTGGGTTGTTTAATTCGTTTCAATTCGTCGAAAATACCGGCGCTATTCTTTTTATTATTAAACCATTGTTCCGGAGAAACCGATGTCAGTACCGGGAAATCTTGTAAACACGATTACCATGCCGCTCCGCTGGGGCGACATGGATGCATACGGCCACGCCAATAATACAGTCTACTTCCGATTCTTTGAGGAAGCGCGCATTGTCTGGCTGGCCTCACTGGAGCTCGGCGGTCCCGAAGAGCCAACCGGCCCGGTCATTATAAAGACCAGTGCCACCTTTCTAAAGGAATTGAACCACCCGGCAACGGTTGAGGTGAAAACATACGCTGACAAAGCAGGTAACACCAGCCTCGACACCTATCATTTGCTGACAGATGTCGATACTGGCGCGGTTTATGCGGAAGGCTATGCGAAAATCGTGTGGTTCGACCGGGAAACGCGCGCCTCGGCCCCGCTGCCAGATACCCTTCGGGCTCTGGCAACGACTTGAACCGGAAGACTCCTACCGGCGGCGTACCACCACGCTGCCGATGGAATAACCTGCCCCGAACGAACAGATTACCCCGAGATCGCCACTGACAAAGTCATCCTTGTGCTTGTGAAAGGCGATGATCGAACCGGCGGAGCTGGTGTTGGCGTATTCATCCAGAATCACCGGTGCCTCTTCCTCAGTGGCATCGCGACCCAGCACCTTGCGGGCAATCAGCTGATTCATATTCAGGTTGGCCTGGTGCAGCCACATGCGACGGAGATCATCCGGCGAGAGGGACAGGCTTTGCAGCTGTTTCTGGATGGTCTCGGCAACCAGCGGCGACACCTCCTTGAACACCTTGCGACCCTGCTGAACGAAGAGCTTGTCGGGTTTACCAACACCGGAATCATCGGCGCGGTTCAGAAAACCGAAATTGTTCCGGATGTTGTTGGAAAACTTGGTTTTCAGGCTGGTACCAAGAATCTCGAACCCCTGCCCCTCACGGGTATCTTCTTCGCGCTCAACCAGAATGGCTGTGCAGGCGTCACCAAAAATAAAGTGACTGTCCCGGTCCCGGAAATTCAGGTGGCCCGAACAGATTTCCGGGCTGACCACCAGAACGGAACGGGCACTGCCATTCTCGACGGAATTGACGGCCGCCTGAAGGCCGAACGTAGCGGAGCTGCACGCCACGTTCATATCGTAGGCAAACCCGTCGATACCCAGCGCTTCCTGAACTTCGATAGAAACTGCCGGATAGGCCCGTTGCAGGTTGGAACAGGCAACGATCACGGCATCGACATCCTGTGCCGACTTACCCGCCTGCTCAAGGGCCTCACGGCAAGCAGTCACAGCCATTTCGCATTGCACCGAGGGCTCCTCGTTGCTGCGATCGGGAATATAGGGCTTCATGCGTTTGGGATCGAGAATGCCATCCTTGTCGATCACATGTCGGCGCTTGATGCCGGACGCTTTCTCGATAAACGAGGAGGACGATGGCTGCAGCGGCGTCACATCGCCATTGGCGATGGCGTCTGCGTTCTCCGCGTTGAACAGTTCAACGTACTGGTTGAAGGCTTCGACCAGTTCGTCATTATCAATGGTTGCTGGCGGTGTGTAGAGACCGGTCCCGCTAATAACGGCTTTAATCACGCTAACCCCACGTCATGATTGTGAAAACGGGATGACTGGCGTCCCGTCTGATTCGTTCATTGACCTACTGCCAGAAATACTAACACAGTATCGGGGTTTTGCCCGTCGGCTATCAGTCAGTAGCACCGGATTGGTGCAGTCTGCCTTTCTCAGACTCTGGTTTTTTCCCACTGCCGGTCCAGACGTTTCACCGACACGGTCATCACCGTGCCCAGTTGCTGGGCAAAGAACGACACCCGGAACTCCTCCAGCATCCAGCGGTACAACACCAATTCAGGATCCCGGGTCCCCTGCCGCTGTTGTTCGTCCCGCTTCACCGCGTAGCGGGACCAGAGCGGCTCAATGGTGTGAAGAAACTCCCGCTCCCGGCCCATTTCCCGGGACATTTTCTCCAGCCGAATCAGAGCCGCCTCGAAGTAACGCCCGAATTCCGCCAGCCACTCAGGCGGTGTTTCCATCAGAAATCCGGGATAGACAAGGTTCTGTAGCTGAAATTTCAGATCGGCCATGCTGTTGGCGAGGGCCAGATTGATTTTGCCTTTCAACTGCTTCGCCACTTTCTGGTAACCGGACATGGCCTGATACAACCGCTCGTCTGCCTGCTCCAGAGCCGGGATGAAGTCGCCCCGGTGAGCGTCAAACACACGGTCGAAGTCCTCTGCTGTCCTCGGAACACCCTCCGGGAGAAAGTGCTGCATGGCCGTTGCCAGCAACAGGTCATCCAGCAACACTTTCGACTGGCCTACAGGAGCAAACATCAGCGCAGACTGTTTAAACCGGGGAAGCTTCCGCTCCAGGTCATCGAGCGTCCTGCCGAACCGGTTCAGAATCAGGCGGGCGATAGCCTTCCGGGTGGTATCTTCAGCAGTCAGCCGATCAAGACAACGTATCTGGCGCACCTGCTTACCCAGATCCTCCAGCGCGGGATAGACGGTCACCTGCATGCCGCCCTTTTCGGTCTGGACCTGTTCGGGCAACGCTCCGAACCGCCAGTCGGTGTACTCGCCAACCGGTTCCGCCCGCGAATCATCTTTTGTCGCCGACTCCAGCGCCTGCTCCGCCTGACCCTCAAGTTGATGCTGCAAATCGGTCGTCTCGCGACTCTCGGCAATGGTTCGACCGCCGTCACCCATGACACGCAGGTTCATCCTGAGGTGCTTTGGCAATTCCGATTCCGACCAGGCCTCCGGATCAATCTGTACACCGGTCATCCGTCGCAACTGCTCGCCCAGTTGAAGCGTTAACGGTTCGTTGGAGGGCTGCAGGTTCTCGAGGGCCGCGTCTACAAAATCAGGCACAGGAACAAAGTTACGGCGCAACGCCTTGGGCAGGGACTTTACCAGGGCAATGCATTTCTCCCTCAGCAGACCCGGCACCAACCATTCCAGACGACGAGACGGAATCTGTTTGAGGGCCATCAGGGGAACCTGCAGCGTGACGCCATCTTTTTCACTGGTGGGCTCGAACTCGTAGCTCAGCGGGTAGCGAACGCCCTGCCACTCCAGAAAATCGGGATACAGGTCAGCGGCCTGGGCATCCACCGGTCGCTGAAGAATGTCGGCTTCGGTGAGCTCCAGTTCCTTCAGTTGCTCCGCTGGGAGCCCCTTCCACCAGGTCTCGAAATGCCGGCCACTGATGATGTCTGCAGGCAGGCGTTCATCGTAGAAGGCCACCAGCACTTCATCGTCAACGAGCAGATCACGCCGCCGGGTCTTCTTCTCAAGATTCTCAACCGTGTCGAGCATCTCCCGGTTACGGGCGATAAAGGGCGCCTTTGACCGGTAATCCCCTTCCACCAACGCTCGCCGGATAAACAGATTCCGACATTCCGCCGGGTCCACTTTGGCGTAAGGAATCCGGCGCTTGGCAACAATATCCAGGCCGTAAAGGGTGACCTTTTCGTAACCCATCACCTGGGCCCGCTTCTGCTCCCAATGGGGCTCAAAATAATGGTGTTTGACGATATGGCCGGCGAGAGGCTCAATCCATTCCGGTTGAATGGAGGCCACCACCCGGGCAAAGACCCGACTGGTCTCCACAATCTCGGTGGCAACAATCCATTTCGGACCGGTCTTCGCCACCTTGGAGCCGGGAAAGATCAGCACCTTCCGGTTCCGGGTCGCCAGGTATTCTTTCTTTTCCACCTTCACCGCTACCTGGCCCAGAAGACCCGCCAGTATCGCCTTGTGCAGCGCTTCGTAACTGGCGGCATCCTTGTTGACCGCCAGCTTCTGTTCACGACAGATCAGCGTCAGCTGGCGATGGATATCCCGCCATTCCCGCATTCGCATCCAGCTCAGGAAGTTCTTCTGGCAAACCTTCTTGAGCTGATTCTGGGACAGCTCCTGGCGTTGCTCTTCATAGAAATTCCACACGTTCAGCAGGGTGACGAAATCCGATTCCTTGTCATTGAACGGTGCGTGGGCCTGATCCGCCGCCTGCTGTTTGTCCTGGGGCCGCTCCCGGGGGTCCTGAATACTCAACCCGGCAATGATGACCAAGGTTTCCGCCAGACTGCCAAGCTCCGCCGCTGTGACCAGCATCCTGGCCAGGCGTGGATCGAGGGGCAGCCGAGACATGGTTCGACCAAGCCGGGTAACCCGGCGCTTGTCATCCACTGCACCCAATTCTTCCAGCAGCTTGTAGCCGTCGTTGACCTGACGCTTATCCGGCGCCTCCAGGAACGGAAACTGCCGAATTTCCCCAAGGCCCGACGTCGCCATTTGCAGAATGACCGACGCCAGGTTGGTGCGCAGTATTTCCGGATCGGTGTATTCCGGGCGATTGATGAAATCCGTCTCATCATAAAGCCGGAAACAGATACCCGGGGCCACCCGGCCACAACGTCCTGCCCGCTGGTTGGCACTGGCCTGGGAAATGGGCTCCACCGGCAAGCGCTGGATCTTCGAGCGCACACTGTAGCGGCTGATCCGGGCAACCCCGGTATCGATCACGTAGCGGATACCCGGCACCGTTAGCGAGGTCTCCGCCACGTTCGTGGAAAGTACAATCCTCCGACCCTTGTGGGACTGGAACGCCCGGTTCTGCTCGGCATTGCTCAACCGGGAGTACAGGGGCAGCACTTCGGTGTGGCGCAGGTCCACATGGCGCAGCACCTTGCTGAGATTGCGGATCTCCCTTTCCCCGGGCAGGAACACCAGCACGTCCCCCGGTGGCTGTTTCTCGCTGCGTTCGTGCTGCTCGATTTCATCGAGGGCGCCCAGTACGCCGTCCGTCCAGCCCTGGTCCCGATCATCTTCGTCACCGGTCAGCGGCCGGTAACGCACATCCACCGGATAGGTGCGGCCACTCACCTCAATCACCGGCGCCTTGTCGAAGAATTCGCTGAACCGGTCAACCTCGATGGTTGCCGAGGTAATGATAACCTTCAGATCCGGGCGCTTGGGCAGGAGCTGGCGCAGATAACCAAGCAGGAAGTCGATATTGAGACTGCGCTCGTGGGCTTCGTCGATGATGATCGTATCGTAGCGATCCAGAAACCGGTCGTGCTGAACCTCCGCCAGCAGAATCCCGTCGGTCATCACCTTTACCCGGGACTGCTCGGAGGTGTTGTCGGTAAAACGGACCTGATACCCGATCTGCTGGCCGGTCTGCTCTCCGATTTCCTCGGCAATGCGGGCGGCCACGCTGCGTGCCGCGATGCGGCGAGGTTGGGTATGACCAATCAGGCCCCGGATACCCCGGCCGCTGTTCATGCAGATCTTGGGGATCTGCGTGGTTTTACCGGAGCCGGTTTCCCCGGCGATGATCACCACCTGATGGTTTTCGATGGCCTCACGGATGTCGTCGACCCGTTCGGAAACCGGCAAGCCCTCCGGAAAGCTGGCTGGCTTGTGCAGGGCGTGGCGCTGCTGAACCTTTTCCAGCCCACGTTCCAGCCACCTGGCCATTTTCTCCAGGTCTTTCTGACCCGGTTTTCCCTTGGTACGGGCAACCGTTTTCACAATGCGGGCAGCTTCCTGCTGATTGCAGGCGTCCAGCTGCTCCATCATCGCCTTGACGGCCGCTTCGCCATCGGGCTTGGGTGTCGGTGTGCTCGAAGCCACTTACTTGTTGTTCGCCTCGTCCCTCAGTTCACGGCGCAGAATCTTGCCTACGTTGGTCTTGGGCAGTTCGTCACGGAACTCAAACTGCTTGGGTACCTTGTAGGCGGTGAGCCGCTCGCGACAGAATTCCTTGAGCTCGTTTTCTGTCACGCCCTCCGCCGTGGGGACCAGGTAAACCTTGACTGCTTCGCCGCTCTTGCTATCGGGTACGCCAACGGCGGCACACTCGACCACCTTCGGATGGCTGCTCACCACATCTTCAATCTCGTTCGGGAACACGTTGAAGCCCGAGACGATGATCATGTCTTTCTTGCGATCGACGATGCGGACATAGCCGTCTTCCTGGATCAGAGCGATATCACCGGTGCGCAGGTAGCCATCCTCGGTGAAGGACTTCTGGGTGTCTTCAGGGCGCTGCCAGTACCCGCGCATGACCTGCGGGCCTTTCACACACAGTTCTCCGGGCTCGCCCAGGGGCGTTTCATTGCCCTCGTCGTCCAGGGTTTTTACCAGAGTGGACGGAATCGGCAGGCCGATGGTACCGATCTGGATCGCGCTATGGGGGTTAAAAGTAACCACCGGCGAGGTTTCTGTCATCCCGAAGCCTTCGCAGATCTCGCAGCCGGTAACCCGCTCCCACATCTTGGCGGTGTCACTGGTCAGCGCCATACCGCCGGAGGAGGTCAGCTTCAGGCCGCTGAAGTCCAGAGCCTGGAACTCTTCGTTGTTGCAAAGCGCAACAAACAGGGTGTTCAGGCCCAGGAAGGCGGTGAACTTGTGGTTCTTCAGTTCCTTCACGAAGCCCTGGATATCCCGCGGATTCGGAATCAATACGTTGTGGGCACCCGCCTCAAGCATGATGCCGCAGTTCAGGGTAAAGGAATAAATGTGGTACAGCGGCAGGGGTGCAATCACCACTTCCTGTCCCTCAACCACCATGTCTTCCATCATCGGACGGGTCTGCAGCAGGTTGGCCACCAGGTTACCGTGGGTCAGCATCGCCCCTTTCGCCACGCCGGTCGTGCCACCGGTGTACTGAAGCACGGCAATATCGTCTTGCTTGCATTCAACCGGGGTGAATTTTTCACGGGCTCCGGCACTCAGGACTGCCGGTAGTTTGTGCGCCTGGGGAATATTGAACGGCGGCACCATCTTTTTGACGTGCTTGACCACCGCATTCATCAGAGTGCGCTTGATCGGCGAGTGCATGTCAGCGATTTCGGTCACAATCACGTGCTCGATACCGGTATGGGGCAATACCTTCTCGGCGTTCTCGGCCATGTTGGCCAGCACGACCAACGCCTTGGCGCCGGAATCATTGAACTGGTGCTCCATTTCCCGCGTGGTATACAGCGGGTTGGTATTCACCACAATCAGGCCCGCCCGCATGGCACCAAACACAACCACCGGGTACTGGCTGACGTTGGGCATTTGCACAGCAATACGGTCGCCCGGCTTCAGGTCCGTCTTGTTCTGAAGCCAGGCCGCAAAGTTACGGCTCTGGGTGTCGAGGTCACGGTAAGTGAGAGTTGCGCCAACAGCACTGAATGCGGGACGGTCGGCGAACTTTTTGACCGACTGTTCGAACACATCCACCATGCTTTTGTACTTGTTCAGGTCCACCTCGCGGGGCACGCCGGCGGGGTATTTATCCTGATAGAACTGCTCAAAATCCATCACCATCTCCTGTTTGGCGCTTTTGATTGTAATGATTTACCGATGTCAGGTTGATCAGAAAATCAACCCTACAAAGGTATCAGCCTCAAAAAAGTGGGGAGAGAATAGCAGTTTTGTAACCGATGAGGTAGTTTTCGAGACTCTTACCCGAACACCTGTACTCAAATGACAACAGTGCGGAGCACGCGATGAGCGATACCCTTGATACCCTGGAAAATATCACCTACGACGAGCTGAACGAGGGCGACACCGCCACCTTTACGCGCACCCTCACCGAGGACGAACTGGTGCTGTTTGCGGCGGTCTCCGGTGATGTAAACCCGGTACACCTGGACTCCGAATTTGCAGCCGGCTCCATGTTCAAGGATCGGATTGCCCATGGTATGTGGAGCGGCTCCCTGATCTCGGCGGCGTTGGCAACGGTCATGCCGGGCCCCGGTACCATCTACCTGGACCAGAGCCTGTCTTTCAAGCGGCCGGTGAAACTGGACGACACCCTCACCGTTCAGTTGAAAATCCTCCGCAAGGAACCGAAAGGCCGGGTCGTGGTCGAGTGCGACGTACGTAATCAGAACGATCAGAAGGTGGTCATCGGGGAAGCGAAGGTCATCGCGCCATCGGAGAAAGTGTGTCTGCACAAACCCCGGTTGCCGAAAATCACCATCGAAAACTAAGCTCGCCGTGTCGGGCAGTCCCTCGCTGGCTGCCCGATCAAGTTATCAGCCGGGCAGGAAATCAATCGGAAATCTGACCTTCCGGGCCTCAACATTGTCAGCCCCGAAATTGAACAGCCGCACGCGCATGGCAATCCGCTGTTCCAGCGTGGGGTGCCCGAGCTCTGAGCTGACCACCTCACAGGCAGACACCGAGCCATCCGGTTCGATTACCAGCTCCAACAACACCTTGCCCTTGAGGGTCGGATCCTGCCGAAGCTCCCGCCGGTACATGGAATAGAGTGCCGTTTTCTGGGCATCGAATACTTGCCGGATATTACTCATTGCCCGCTCGCCAACCGATGGCTCGACCTTTGCCGGCCTGGCGGCCACTTTTCGGGATTCTTCCTCGGGCGCATCAACCGTTTTGACCTCATGCTCAGCCACAGCGACAGTGGTTTCCGGCGCCGGAGCGTCCTCCACACCACCGCTTCCACTGAGGACTTGCTGAGAATCCTCGCGCGATTTCGTTGCTTCGGCCGCCTCCGACTGTGTGTTGACCGCAAACTCACGGGCTGGTGTGGGTTCAGGCGACCTGAGTGAAGCCAGCTTGTCTCTCATGGCCAGCAGCCCGGAGCGGGACGCTTTTTCCCTGGCTTGCTCGGTGGTCTGCTTGGGCTTCGGCTCGGATACGGCCTGAGGTTCGGATTCTGGTTTTGGGGCAGGCACAGGGTCGGGTTCAACCCTGGCAACTTTCGGTTCCGGCTGCTTTGGTTTTTCTTTCTTCGCTTCCTTCACTTCCGGTTCTGGCTCAGGTTCTGGCTCGGGCTGAACTGGCTCCGGTGGCACAATCGGTTTAGGCTTCTCCACCAGCCGCGCCAGCCGGGGAGGAACCTTCTCGGCCTCGCTGCGCTCAACCTCCGGTACATCCAGCATTGGGATCAGGAACGCCGGTGGCAAAAACAGCGCCAGCATCAACAATACAATACCCGTAAATCTTCGACTCTCGCCGAGATCACGACTCCATGGCAGCCCCGAACCCGTCGCAGGGGAATATCCGTTATCAGCCATTACGGACCTCCCCTTCCACTGCGAGGCGCACCTGTCGATATTGTTCATCAACACAGGTCTGCATGACCTTGCGAAGCAATCGGTAATCGGTATCCCGGCCGGCCATAATGGTTACTTCAAGCCCCTCCTCGGGAACTTCAGACCAGCGGTTGCGGCGCCAGGAAAGCTCTTCCGACAGACCGGCGATATAGGTGTCACTGGTCTCGATGCCATCCAGTCTTGCCACTTCGCTGCCCTGGACCAGAATGGCATTGGCCGTTACCTGGACTGTCAGGCTCTCAACCGCCTCCTGTTGAGCCGTGGACTTTGGCAAAGGCACGTCTGCGGTGTTCTGCATCACTTTCACATCCGAGGAATTCACCATCAGGAAAAAGACCAGGATGGTAAAGATGTCCATCAGCGACACCAGGTTCAGGCCCCCGGGCTTGTGCATCCGGCCGTAATGCCGACGAATTCTTTTCGCCTTTCGGGACGTTCTCATGCGCCCTCCCCTGATTCGGCACTGGCGTTTGCGGCAAGCTTCCGGTCTTCAGGTGCATCCATCAGCGAAACATCGGGAAATAGCTCCCCCTCAACCACGCTGGCCGCAACTACCGCCGGATAAGAGCGGACAGTATCCATGGCCGAAACAAGCGTCTGGTAATCGATGTCCGGTCCGACTTCCAACACCAGGTCAGTTTTATCCGGCACACGGGTTTTTATCTGCCGCAGTACCTGACGAAGGTTCTCGAAATCCTGCCCTTCCTGGTCCACGGGCAGCGCCTGGATCAGACCGCGGTCGCTGTCGGCGATCTCGATACCTTGCGGAATCAAAGTAACCACGAGCCGGAATTCGTCAGGCTCAGGCGCCTGCCCGGCTTCCATACCCGGAAAGTTCAGCTCGATCATCCGGACCTGGCTGAACACCATGCCAAGCAACAGGACGGGTACCAGCACAATCATGAGATTGAGAAAGGCGGTGATATCCAGCTCCGGAGAACTACTTAACCTGCGGTGACGGCGTCTCATGGTTCAGACACAATGTTCAGCAACTTCACCCCGGCCATTTCGAAACTGTCCACAATCTCGTTGGTGCGGGTCTGCAGTACCGCGTGGAACATGAGCAACGGGATCGCCGACATCAGGCCGAAGGCCGTCGTGTTCATGGCCACGGAGATACTTTCTGACAGCAGGGTTGCCTTCTGGGAGGGATCTGCCGCCGCCACGGCGGTAAACGCAGCAATAAGACCAATAATGGTTCCCAAAAGGCCGAGCAGCGTGGCGATATTGGCCAGGGTCGCGAGGTACTGGGTGCGTTTTTCCAGGCGCGGCAGCACTTCCATCAGGCCCTCTTCCATGGCGTACTCGATATCCTCTCGCCGGCTGTTGCTGAGCAACCGGCCAATGCCGGCGCCCATGATCGAGGCAATAGCGCTGTCGGAGTTGGTGGCAGCTTTCATCGCCCGCTGATAGTCCCGTTTTCTCAGCAGCGGCAGGATGCCTCGCTCAAAGGCAACCCGGTTACGCCGCCGCACCGCCGAAAGATAAAAGAACCGTTCCAGAGTGATGGCCAGCCCCAACGCCAGTACGATGGCAATGGGGTACATGAAGGGCCCGCCTTCCTGGAAAAAACGTACGATGGTGTCCAGCATGCTTATTCTCCCGTTATTACTGCGCAGTCACTGTTGAGTCTCCGAGGGGACTCAGGATCAGAGGGTTGAGGTTTTCGCGAAACAGACGGTGTCGCTCCAGGGCGATCGGATCAGCCGGACGGACCAGTTCCGGCGCCTCGTCATTCAGGTCTGCCCTTGGTCTTCTTGGCAGGCTCGGCGCCTGCCAGGGCAATATGTAAAGTACCCGGGGCTCATCTTCGCCAAGACTTGCAGACAGGCCCTCAACACTGAGCCTGACAGTGTCATCCTGATCCGCCTGCGCCTGGTTGACGAGCAACACCTGAAGACCTGCCAACAGCAGCGCGTTAAAGAGGTTTTTAGAGGTTTTCCGGCTACCAACCATTTATTCCAGCCTCCTTTCCAGGTCCGCAATCCACCCGGCCACCTCCTGGTCGTCTGCTTTGGTCAGTTCCCGGTAACGGTTGTAGTGCGTGAGGGCTGTTTCCAGATCCAGCAGATAGAGTTCGGCAATAACCGCCAGATTGAAATGCAGCTCCGCCACATCCGGCGAATGGGCAATGCCTGTTTCCAGCAATTTAACGGCTTCGGCGAACCGGTACTGATCCTTCAGGACCAGCGCCAGATTGTTCACGGTCACGGCATTGGTGGGGTCCAACTCCACGGCTTTCTGCCAGGCGTCCACCGCCGCACCTTTCCTACCTTCTTCGAAGGCCTTGCGCCCTTCCTTTTCAAAGCTTGCCGCCAGCTCTGGATCGGTTCTGGCCGGCTCCTCTGGCTGCCGCACTTCCTGGCCGGCACAACCGGCGAGAAACACCAGCAGCAGGAATGCCCAACGCAGCCCTGTTTTGCGCAACGAATTACACGCCATCGTTAGACTCCATGTTCCAGCTGAGCCACTTGACACTCCGCTCGTAACGGCCCGGATACAGTTCCGCAAGCACGCCAAGGCTGCGACCTATCCAGGCGTCATAGCCCTCCGATGTGATCCGGCGGTGGTTTTCCGTGTGCAGCTGAATGGCTTTCTCTTCGAAGGGATACGCCTCTTCTTCAAGCAGCATCTGGTACTGCATGGCCTCAAGCTCATTCAGGTCCGAAGGTACGGCGGATGTCATCAGGTCTTTCGCCAGTCCCCGGTAGAGCTCTGCCCGGCGGAACAACGACTCAGACAGAACGCGCTCGCCGCCGAGGGCTTCGGCATCCAGGAATCGCTGTCGAGCGGTTTCCAGTGCCTTCTGCTTGCGCCCCAGAGATTGTTCCAGAGGCTGGCTCAGGCTGATGCTGGTAAACGCGGCAGCCGCACGGGCGCCAAGCACCAGAGAAGACCGGGATGCCCATTCAAGGGTGTCGGCACTGTGCCAGGCGCTGTCCAGCTCTGACTGAACCAGTGCTTCCCGCCAGTAATCCGGATCGTCACCGGTTTCTACCAGGTGATAACGGAAGGTCTGGAGCCGCTCATGTTCAGATCCGTCGCCAGCCTTCGGGCCGGTAGCGAGATAGTCCCTGTACAGGGCATTCCGCTCCGCTACACTGCCGGCCTCATTCAGCAATTCCGAAGCCCGCAGCCGCAATTGCCAGGGGTTGGCATGATTTTCAGCGGCCTGCAGCAATTCAGATGCTGCCTGGGTGGGTTTATCGGACTGAATCCAGGCGTGTACCAGCTTTTCACTGATACCCGCAGTCAGATCATGTTGCGGGTGGTCGGTGCGGAACTCTTGCAGGTCGACAACAGCGGCTGTCCAGTCCGATGCCTTGAGCAAGGTATTGGCGGCGTCGTAACGGGCCCGGATGGCGATTTCCGAGCCGGGTAACACTGAATCAACCCGCCGGAAATGACCCACAGCCTCTCCGAGCCTGCCCTGGAATGCTGCCACTTCCCCCTGGCGATAGACAGCTGTCGCCAGTTGCCTGCGAATCGCCGCCAGCTGGTCGCCAGTCACATCCTTGAGCTGATCGCTCTCGGCAAGATCCAGCGCCTGATTCCAGGCACGTTCCGCCAGTCCATAATCGCCCTCTTTCTGGCGGATCCGGGCCGTTACCTGCCAGGCTGCGTATTGCTCTGCCGGCGATGCCCCGGGGGCGGTAAGAACCTGCGAAGCATAGTGCAACCCCCGCTCATGCTCGCCGGCAGCAAGCCAACGGGCAGCCAGATCCGCCATCAGGCCGGAAACCCTGTTATCACCCGCGTATCGCTCGTTAAAACGATCGGCTTCGTCTGAAAGATCCTCCAGACCAGGCCTGAACGCTGCAGCCCCGTACTGCTGGTCGATGCCGTCTCGCAACAGAGTGACTGCGGCCCAGGCAGCATCTGCTGCCTCACTGTAACCGGGCGCCTCATAGGCAGACTTGCGAAAGTTCGCCAGCGCCTTCGGAAATTGGCCCGCCTGCAATCGGGCATCCCCGGCAAGGCGCAAGACCTCACCGCTCTGGCCAACCCGGGGCGCCAATCCTTCATAGTAAGTGGCAGCATTCCAGGGCAGGCTCGGAGAGGCTGTGGGTCATTTCCGGC
>PYVH01000299.1 GCA_003030785.1 Marinobacter sp. B9-2
GCCAAGATAACGGGCAACGGCTTCATCAACGTTTACATGGGGCTGGTCGCAGGAAAGGGCGAACGGGTAGCCTGTCTGGCCGGTCTCTCCGGCAACCCAGTCTTCCACCTTGCCATTCTCATACAATGATTTTCGGGTTGCGTTCAGCAGTCGCTGGGTGGCTTCACGGTCGTCACCGTCACTGATCCAGGCCAGAAACCGGCCACGCATGTCGTACAGAACGTGGCGATCAGCACTGGCGCAATAGCCGGATTCCTTCAACACCCAGCGCCGGATGGTGAGAATGTTTTCAAACACCCCCTGGCTGACCCAATAGGGCGATGTGCGGACAATGCGGGTCCAGTCGCTGTCGTCACTGGTTGCCGTCTGGGTCTCCTGGGCGGATACCACAACCGGCGCTGCCAGGATGAAAATCACGGCAAGCTGGCGTAAGCTCTTGAGAAATCTGATCATAGACGTTATACCCGTGACCTTCCTCGAATCAGAATAACAAATGGAACCTGCCATGAAGCAATCCGAGTACCTCCGTTACGATGCAACCGCTCTCGCTGATCTTATCCGCCGCGGCGAAGTCACTTCCGGTGAAGTATGCGAGGCCGCGGTGGAGCGGGCAACCCGCGTAAACGGCAAGCTCAATGCGATCTGTTATCCCCAGTTCTCCGAAGCGCCAGCCCAGCCCTTTCCCGAGCAGGGTGTTTTTGCGGGCGTTCCCTTGTTGCTCAAGGACCTCGCCCAGGAACAGGCAGACCATCCGTGTACCTACGGAAGCCGCGGTATGACAAAGAATATAGCCCCTCGGGACTCGGAGTTTGTTCGCCGGGCCCGGGATGGCGGCCTGGTATTTCTGGGGCGCACCGCCACGCCCGAGTTTGGTCTGAAAGCGGTGACCGAATCCGAGCTCTGGGGGCCAACCCGTAACCCCTGGAATACGGAGCTTACACCGGGGGGGCTCCAGCGGCGGCTCCGGTGCGGCGGTCGCGGCCGGTATCGTGCCCATGGCGGGCGCCAACGACGGCGGCGGCTCCATCCGCATTCCG
>PYVH01000300.1 GCA_003030785.1 Marinobacter sp. B9-2
CAGGCAAACGTTACAACGGTACCGATCAGCTGTCCGGTAAAGGTGGCGGCAGGATTCGTGAACAGCACGGCAAAAATACCCCAGATACCCGCAGCCCCGTGCACTGATATGGCGCCCACAGGGTCATCCAGCCTCAAGCGATCCAGCAGCAGAACCGAGAACACCACAACCGCACCGCCCACTGCGCCGATCAGAGTCGCTGCACCAGCCGATGGCAGGAGCGGTTCCGCTGTGATGGCCACCAGGCCCGCCAGCGCACCGTTGATGGTCATTGTCAGATCGGTCTTTCCAAAACGCAGACGGGCAATCAGTGCTGCTACAATCATCCCGCCAGCGGCTGCGGCATTTGTATTTACAAATACTTTCGCCACCGCGTTCGCCTCTTCTACGTTCGCGATTTTCAGTTCAGACCCACCATTAAAGCCAAACCACCCCATCCAAAGGATGAACATTCCTAGAGTCGCCATCGGCAGGTTCGCACCTGGAATCGCATACACTTCACCATTTGGGCCGAACTTTCCCTTCCGCGGGCCAACGAGAATAACGGCCGCCAGAGCAGCGGATGCACCGGCCATATGGACCACCACAGAGCCGGCAAAATCCTGGAAGCCCAGCTGATCAAGGAAACCGCCACCCCATTTCCAGTAACCTTCAACCGGGTAGATAACAGATACCATAACAACGGCAAATACCAGGAACGGCCAGAGTCGCATGCGCTCGGCAACCGCGCCCGAAACGATCGACATAGTGGCAGCTGCGAACACAACCTGGAACATGAAGTCAGACATGCTTGAATAGTAGGGGGCACCCTCACCACCGGCGACCACATCGTCCGTTGCGTTATCGGGGCCTAGCAGGAAATCCAGTCCGGGGATTACGGAATTCACGGGATCACCCGGATACATGATGTTATACCCGACAACCA
>PYVH01000301.1 GCA_003030785.1 Marinobacter sp. B9-2
CCCATGGGATGCTGGTTTGGTTCGGGGAAAGAAAGGCCGGAGTCGAAGACCCCGGCCCCGGTCAGAGCAATGGCTGATCAGAGATAGCCGAGGTCGGCCAGGTAACCTTTCAGCATGTCGAGCGCCTTCTTGGCATTCTCACTGCGCTTACCTTCCTCATCCCACATGGCCTGGGCGGTGGCGACCAGCTTGTTCTGGACTTCATCCGGGAGGACATTCACTTGCACGCCCTGTTCCTCGATGGCCTTGGCCAGGGTGATACGCTCCTTGTACTGGTACTCGTTGGTGCGGATCCAGAACTGCTCGTTGAGGGCATCCTTGACGATCTTCTGCATGTCTTCCGGCAGCTTGTTCAGAGCCTTCTGGCTGACGATGATGACATCAGTGCCGGCAATGTTCAGGGCAGGCTGCACATGGTACTTGGCCACTTCATACAGGCCCATGCTGTAGGCACCCTGGGCCGCTCCCCAGTGGGCACCGTCCACGATGCCGGAATCCAGGGCTGAGTAGAGTTCACTGCCCGGAATATAAGAGGCGGCGGCCCCGGCTTCGGTCAGGAAGGTTTGCAGGGCGCCGGAGGAGCGAATCTTCAGGCTGTTGAAGTCCTCCACGCTTTCAACCGGCTCCTTGACCACCATTTCAGTCGGGTAGACTTTGTCTGTGGCCCAGTAAACGTCATGCTCTGCCGCTTCGTCCCGGAGCATCTGTTCGAACCCCAGGTTCTGGTGGAAGTAGGCGGCCTCCCAGACGTTGCGGAAGGCAAACGGCAGGCCAGAGGCAATGCCGGCGAGGGAGATCTTGTCCTGGGCATATGACGGGGAAATAGTGCCCATTTCCAGGATGCCACGGCTTACCGCGTTGAAAGTGTCCGTGGCCTTGAACAGCGAGCCAGCCTCGTAAAGCTGCAGCTTCAGACGGCCATCAGTGCGCTCTTCCAGAACCCGTTTGATCCGGCCAAGGCTGTCTGTGTATGAGCTGCTGGA
>PYVH01000302.1:0-651 GCA_003030785.1 Marinobacter sp. B9-2
AGGGCGTAGAGGATCATCAGGATGCTGGGCGGAATCAGGATGCCCCAGCCACCGCCGGTATTGATCACGCCCAGGGCCATACTCTTGTCATAGCCACGCTCGAGCATGGATGGCAGGGCGATGGTGCCCATGGCAACCACCGCAGCACCACTGATGCCGACCATGGCGGCAAACACCGCGCAGATGCCAAGGGTGCCGAGGGCAAGGCCGCCTCTGAGGCCGCCGCACCACAGGTGCATCATCCGATACAGATCCCGGGCCACCCCGGTGCGCTCCAGAATCATGGCCATGAATACGAACAGAGGGATGGCGACCAGGGTAAAGCTTTCCATGGTGCCCCAGATCTGGGAGGCCACCATGTAGAAGGAATCAAATCCCCAGGTGAAATACAGGAACACCACCGAGACGCCACCGAGAACAAACGCCAGCGGCAGGCCCAGCAGCAGGAAAAACAGCAGCGAACCGAAGAACAGGAGAGTCAGGGGCTTCAATGCTCACAGCTGATCTCCTTCAGATTCGGACTCTTGAGGTGTGTAGTAATCCAGGTTGAAGGCCACGGCGATGTCTTCGAGCAGTTTGACCAACCCTTGCAGAACCAGCAGCGCGGTGCCGATGGGAATGGCCAGCTTCACTGGCCAGATAGGCGGATTC
>PYVH01000302.1:661-1019 GCA_003030785.1 Marinobacter sp. B9-2
CCCAACTGGACATGGATTCCTGGGCCATGTCGATCCCGAACCACAGCAGGGCGAGCGTGAAAATGAAAAAGACCACGGAGGTAACAATGTCCAGAGCCGCGCGTTTCCGTGGCTTCAGATGCGAATGCAACAGGTCCACGTTGACGTGGCCGCGATGGGCCATGATGTAGCCACCGGACATTATTGCGTAGATGCCGAAAAGCATCTGGGTCAGTTCGTTGGTCCAGACCGTGGGAGAATTGAGCAGATAGCGGAACCCCACTTCAAGAAGCAGGAACACGAACATTGCGAAAATCAGGAGGGCAACCCACCGGCCGATGAAATCGTTGAGACGGGTAACCCCTCTCATGAATGCGGC
>PYVH01000303.1 GCA_003030785.1 Marinobacter sp. B9-2
GCAACCACAGAAGCCGAACCGGAGCTGGAACCGCCGCTCACGACCTCCGGTTTGAAGCTGTTCGGCACGGCACCATAAGGAGAGCGCGTGCCCACCAGACCGGTCGCAAACTGATCCAGATTGGTCTTGCCGATGACCACAGCGCCCGCGGCCTTGAGCCTGGCCACGGTACTGGCATCCTCTTTCGGGCTGAAGGCAAAGGCAGGGCAGGCGGCCGTTGTCTCAAACCCTGCCGCATCAATGTTGTCTTTCGCGGCGAACGGAATGCCGTAGAGAGGTAGTTTGTTTCTGTCGCCCCCAGCGTGCTGGAGGTGCTGTTCCAGCTCAGCCAGTGCCTTACTCAGCCCCTGCTGGTCCAGAAGCGAGATCCAGGCGACGTCTGTTTCATCCAGGCCGGTCAGCAACTCACCCAGCAGTGATTCGGGCGTAGCGCCCTCCTTGTAAGCGTCCTGCCAGTCCTTGATGGTCCATCCGATCATTGAAGGCATTGGTCTTCCTCATGTGCGTGATCAACTTGTATACATGTGGATTGGCAATGCGTGTGCCATTTGCGGATTTTTATTGATAGTTACTGAAAAACATAAGGTTATGAGTGTTTTTGAAGCAAAAGGCTGGCCAGATCTGCCCGGATCGGGTGCGGTCGCACCAAAAACGCTCAGAAATGCTGCGCTCTGGAGGGGCGTTCAGCCCCTCGGGCTTCCATGGTTTGCCTTGTATACTAGATAAGTCACTGTTTTTGTTTTGGATATAGCGTGTGTGGAACAGCAGATGCAGAGGCCCTGCTGCGTTTGAAGACGAACTGCACACCTAACTAAGAAAAGGACGCCTGAAATGAGCCTCAAAAAACACGTGAAACTTGGCCTCTCTGCACTCGCACTGTCCATCTCCTTTAACTCCGTTGCAGCGG
>PYVH01000304.1 GCA_003030785.1 Marinobacter sp. B9-2
CGCACCAACATGATCCGGATTCCCGGCATGGGCGGGCGCATTGAATGCCGTGCCGCCGACATTGCCTGCAATCCCTATCTCGGCAGTGCTCTGATCCTTGCCGCTGGCCTGGAGGGCATTCGGGAAGGCCTGGACGTAGGCGCACCGCACCACGAGAACATGTACAACTACAGCGATGCCGAAATTGCCGAGCAGGGCATCGAGTATCTGCCCCGGAACCTGGGCGAGGCCGTGGAGGCCTTTGAGGCCGATCCGCTGGCGAAAGAAGTCTTCGGTGAAGCTATGTTCAACAGCTTCATCAACTTCAAGAAAGGGGAGTGGGAGAGCTATCAGAACCACGTGTCGTCTTGGGAGGTCGACCGTTATCTGAAGATGTTCTGATAGCTACATGGGGCGGTGTCAGCTCCGGAAGCCAGGATCGATGCGGTCCAGCTTCCGGAGAAGCCCGGGCCAGGCAAGGTTGCCGCCCATACCCTTGGTGACCTTCTTTGCCTGCTCACGAATCGAGCTAAGGATGGCGTCGGGAATACGCACCAGTGGTTGCCCGCCAGACATAGCCTGAATCTGCACTTCGCACGCGCGCTGCAGGATGTACATGTTCAGGAAGGCTTCGGCCACGCTGGGGCCTGTGGTCAGCAGGCCGTGGTTGCGCAGGATCATGAACCGGGCATGGCCCAGATCTGCCTGCAGGCGCGCTTTCTCGTCTTCGCGCAGCGCCACGCCTTCGTAATCGTGGTACGCGAGTCCGGATAGCGGGAAAAGACTTTGCTGGGACAAGGGCAGCAAGCCTTCCTTCTGTGCTGACACAGCGACACCGGCGGTCGTGTGGGTGTGCATCACACAGGCAGCATCCTCCCGAACCGCATGGATGGCACTGTGAATCGTAAAACCGGCCGGGTTGATGTCGAAATCCTCCGGATCGATCTTGTTCCCTTCCTGATCAATGCGCACCAGGCTGGAGGCCGTGATTTCCTCGAACATCATGCCGTAGGGGTTGATCAAAAAATGATGCTCGT
>PYVH01000305.1 GCA_003030785.1 Marinobacter sp. B9-2
CAATATAATAAAAGTTTTCTGTTTCTATTTCATAACTTAATTCTATATTTTTTACTGTATATTGTTGACTTACTGATGATTCAACCTGAATAGGATTTGCACACAAATCAGAAGTACTAAAGAAAGATGAATTAGCATTTGCTGTTATATTTTGACCTGTTAAAGTCTTAATATTTGAAGACCATCTTCCTTTACTTCTATATCTTTTAATAACCTTTTTTGCCTTAGCCATTTTTTATAAATAATTATTAAAGAATCAAAGGGGGTTCCCCCCTTTGAGAACCCCCTTTTATATTTGAACACAAAAATAAAGTTGGTCACAAGATAAATCTTTTTGACCAATCAAATTACACTTTACGGGTACATTTCCTTATATGGTAAAATTATATTAATTTTATTAAACTTTATTTTTTTTATATATATTACATTACAATCTAATAAATACGGGTAACCGGGTACGGGGTACCTTAGTAATATTAACAAGATTTCTACGAAATCAAGGTACCCCGATAAATAACCCTATATATTTTATATTAAATTTTTGTCGCTTTAAAGGCGTGTGCTCTCCGCCGCACGGCGTTGAGTATCAGATTGGTTGTTTTTTTGCTCTTAGGCAATTACCGATCACCCTTTATAGGGTTTTTTTATTTTTTTTTATTGTGAGTTTAATTGGCTTTAGTCCACCATCTAATTAAACCATTAAATTTAAGTGTTTGATTTTGATTATATTCATTTAAACCTACCACTAATAATATAATTTTATCACCTGTTTGTAATCTCCTAGCTAACCTAGTTTTAATTCTACTAGGTAATCTAGTAGGCATATTATTTGGATTTTCATCTCTACTAGGTGATCCTAAAAATCTATATGCCATAATATATTCAGGATGTTGGTTAGGATATGTTTCTGTTACAGTCATACCTTGTGGAACATACATTATATAAGCTGTTAAACCCTCAATATAATAAAAGTTTTCTGTTTCTATTTCATAACTTAATTCTATATTTTTTAC
>PYVH01000306.1 GCA_003030785.1 Marinobacter sp. B9-2
TTTCAATTGGTGAGGGTGGATCGCCTGAAGGCTACCGCGCAGATCCCCCAGCAATCGGTGGGCAATGTGGCGCCCGGTCAGTCTGTTCGCGTGGATTTGCTGGATGGCAGCCGTCTTTCTGGCGTGGTGACCTTTGTGGCCAGCGCTGCCTCGCCGGAAACCCGGAGTTTTGCCGTGGAGATCGCGGTGGAGAATCCGGATCGCAAACGGGTGGCCGGTGGCAGCGCCAGCCTGCGGGTGGCATTGCCGGAGGTAAAGGCGATGTTTATCTCACCCGCTTATTTGTCCCTCGGTGATGACGGTCGCCCCGGTGTGAAATACGTGAATGGTGAGAACCGTGTCGAGTTCGGTGAAGTGAAGTTGTTGAGTGTATCCACCGAGGGTGCCTGGGTGACCGGCTTGCCGGATGAGATCCGCCTGATTACCCGCGGCGGTGGTTTCGTAAGCACCGGGGAACAGGTTGTGCCGGTCGACGCCGCTGAAGACAGGGGCTAGACCGCATGCGCGCACTGATCTTCGCAGCCATTGATCGCAGCCGGACCACCTTGCTGACGCTACTGTTCCTCCTGCTCGGGGGTATTGCCGCGTTTCAGACCATCCCGAAGGAAGCCAATCCCGACGTCACCATCCCCATGATCTATGTCTCCATGACCCTGGATGGCATCAGCCCGGAGGACGCCGAGCGTCTGCTGGTGCGGCCCATGGAGCAGGAGCTGCGTTCGCTCGAAGGCATCAAGGAAATGCGCGGTACCGCCTCGGAGGGTCATGCCTCGGTGATGCTGGAGTTCGATGCCGGGTTTGATCCGGACAAGGCGCTTCAGGACGTGCGGGAGAAAGTGGATACCGCACGTACCAAGCTGCCCCAGGAAGCGGATGAACCCAGGGTAAACGAGATCAACGTGTCCCTGTTCCCGGTGCTGTCCGTGGGTCTGTCTGGCCCCTTGTCGGAGCGGGAGCTGATAACCATCGCCCGGCGGTTCCAGGATGCCATCGAGTCCATCC
>PYVH01000307.1 GCA_003030785.1 Marinobacter sp. B9-2
CTTCTAGCAACAGCATAACCCTTCACCATTTTATATATAATTTTGAAATTCTGTCAGAATTTATCAGGCAAAATTATTATAAAATCAGTTACGGAAAAAATAATTATTTCATTATTATTTTTTTGTCCCGCTGTCCCGTCGCGTGTTATAATACTCAGGGGGCGACGGGACAAAAAGGAACAAGGTCTCTAGATTAAGTTGGGGATTATATATTTTGAATAAATAGAAGTTAACTTTTTATTTCCACACAATCCCCACAATATTCCCAATAACCAATCCCAATCCATATCTTTTATTATAATTTAATAATATATTTAATTAATTATTTTTTAAATTTAAATTTAAAAATAATAATTAATAAATTAATTAATTAATTAATTAATTAAATTCGGTTTTTTTATTATACAGTATTCTTAAACATAACATAGAAATCAAAGCGAACACTCCATACTAAGCCTCCATCAGTAGGATACCTATTGCAAGCAACCAATATGGAGCCAGGAACTTGAGCAGGAGAACTAGTAGATACCCAGGAAGTAACACCATTGTTCAAAGGAAAGTATCTTCTAGAAGGAGCAACAACAGAAAGCATGACACTCTTATTACTTTCTATACAAGTACTAACATCAGTTTGATCAGCAAAGGCAGTATAAGCAATAGCACCAGTACCACCCCATTTAAAAGTACCAATAGGAGTATTAGGAGTAACAGAGATAGCAAGACCAACAAGCTTAAAGGAGGTATATAGCTGAGTATAGGTCTTCCAATCAGCACATTTAGCTAAGTAATCATAGAGATTAGTCCTAACATCATTAGGCTTAATAAGCTTCATAGCACTAGCATCCATGCTAATCTCATCCAGTGTAGAGAGCTTAGTATAAGTATAGTTACTTATAGCTTTCTTAAAGCTATAGCCTCTTCTATAGTAGCGTCTTCTTCTAGCAACAGCATAACCCTTCACCATTTTATATATAATTTTGAAATTCTGTC
>PYVH01000308.1 GCA_003030785.1 Marinobacter sp. B9-2
AAAGTTGGAAGATTTAGATTTAATGGTTATATTACTAGTAGTGATAATCTTACAAAATATATTATAGGTATTTCATATATTCCAGAAGGTTATACATTAACTGCTAATACAAATGTTTCTAGAAATAATTTAGGTGATTGTTTCTTTTATAAACATCCAGAATGGGTTTTAGCATGGACAAGAATGGATTATAATAGTGCAACAGAGAATGAAGTTAGATTATATAGTAAATTAAAAAGAAATTTAAATTCAGGAGATGGAATTATTTTATTTGTTATTGCAATTAATAACAGTACTTCAGATAGTACATTTAGTTATCCAGTACAAGGAACAGTTAGTTATGTTTGCAGAACTAATTGATTTTTAATTTTAATATTTTTTTTATTTTTTTATTATATTAAGAAAGTGGACTGGACTTTCGGATGGTAATACTATATCCGAAAGTCCACTTCTTATAGTTTAATTTTTTTAATATTTTTTTTTATTTCTTTTAGTTTATTGGAAGAATGATTGATTGATTTGATGATTGATGTTTGATCTTTCTTTCTTTGAATAAGAACATTCGCTGCACACGTCGCTTCGCTCCGCGTGCCTCGCTGCGCTAGCATACGAAGGTGGCTCGCTTCGCTTCGCCACCGTTGGTTGGTTTTAGCGAAAATATCGAATCGCTACCGCGATTCGTCATTTTCTATTTTTTTATTTTTTGATTTTTAGAACTATTTATTATTAATTTAATGAGAAAAAGATATTATAGATCTAGAAGAGTTTATCCAAAACAAAAATGGTTAATTAATAATAATGAAATCACAGTTCTTGGTTCATCATTACCTGCTAATTCTTATCAATTAAGATTTGAACCAATTACACAAAATCCAAGTAGAACAGAATCAAGTGGTGCAGGAAATACAAGTAGTGCAAGTATTCTTAAAGTTGGAAGATTTAGATTTAATGGTTATATTACTAGTAGTGATAATCTTACAA
>PYVH01000032.1 GCA_003030785.1 Marinobacter sp. B9-2
AAACCGCTGGATGGTGTTGAAGACTTGAAAGGCCTCAAGATGCGTGCACCCGAAGGTCTGGTGCAGTCGGTATTTGCCGCCGCCGGGGCGGCGCCAGTGAACCTGCCAGGTTCCGAGGTCTACACCGCACTGAGCAAGGGTGTTTTTTGAGCAGGAAACAGTAGGGAATAAAAAAACCGGCCTGCCAGAAAGCAGACCGGTGAAACGTCAGGGTTTGCGACGTGCTAAAACCTGAGATCGCACTCAGGAGACGCAAGGAATATCCGAATTCCCAACGTCACCGTTATGAGTCCGATTTTCGCCAAAAGTTCCAGGGCAGATCATTTTTTGATCAATTATTCGGGTTTCACTTGCACAGGGCCGCGCCCAGATCGTCCCTGTCGTGCAGTGCCGGCCGATACTTCTCTCTCAGAGCCATCACACGCTCACGATACGCTGGCGTCAGGTAGGGAATTTCCAGGGTGAGCACCTGGTAGATGCCCTGCTTCAGCTCGGTGAGCGTGAGACAGGCAGATTCCTCGGCCGCATGGGCGGTTTTCAGGAACGCCATCCAGTTGGTAATCACCAGCCACACATTCAACGACATGGCCGATCGCAGATCTTCCTCCTGGGGTTCGATAATCCCGGCTTCCGCCAGTTTTTCGAAAATGCGACTGATTGAAGTCAGGCAGCGGTTGGTGAAATCGCGATAGTCCTGTCGCAGTCTCTTGTCGCTGTCCAGAAGGTATTCCAGATCCCGGTGGAAGAACCGGTAACTCCAGAGACCGTCAAAGACCGACTCCAGATAGAAGGTCATGTCATCCAGGGTCATGGCCCGGTCTTCCGGAATGTCCAGGTAGAAATCCACCAGTTTTTCGTATTCCAGGAAGATCTCGTAAATGATGTCCGACTTGTTGCGGAAATGGTAATAGAGGTTGCCCGGCGAAATGGCCAGGTGCGCCGCGATATGGTTGGTGGTGACGTTGCGCTCGCCCCGCTCGTTGAACAGCTCCAGGCTGGAGAGCAGTATCTTGTCTCTTGTCTTCATAGACCCGTCGGCGTTTGTTGTTGTATCGCTCACAGATGGCCCGATTCGCCACCCGCCTCCGCTTGACTCACTAGAGTATATACTCTAATAATACCTTCAGACGCAAATTGAACACTTTTTCGCCAGTCGTTCAATACCTGAAATAACGGGCCGCCGACGAAGCATGATCGGGGCCGAAGAGGAGAAACATCATGGGAGCCACTGTCGTTCAGCTCACCGAGAGCAAGAAACAGATCCAGCACACTCATCGGGTGTTTGAGGATCAGAAAAAGGCGTTCCGCAACAATCCCATGCCTTCCCTGGCCGAGCGGCAGGAAAACCTGAAACGCCTCAAACGGGTGCTGCTGGGTAACCAGGACCGGCTTCTGGATGCCATCGACCGGGATTTCAACTGCCGCTCGAAAGACGAATCCCTCATTGCCGAGGTCATGCCGTCGATCCAGGGCATCAATTACACCCTGAAAAATCTCAGTAGCTGGATGAAGCCATCCAAACGCCATGTATCCATGTTGTTCCAGCCTGCCAGCAACAAGGTCCACTACCAGCCCAAGGGTGTGGTGGGCGTAATCGTGCCCTGGAACTACCCTCTCTACCTCGCAGTGGGCCCCCTGGTTGCGTCTCTGGCTGCGGGCAACCGCACCATGATCAAGATGTCGGAATACACGCCGCACACGTCGGCCCTGTTCAAGGAACTGATCGAAGCCAGTTTCGCCGAGGACCTGGTCTCGGTCATCAACGGCGAGGCCGACGTGGCAGCAGACTTCTCGTCACGTCCGTTTGATCACCTGCTATTCACGGGTTCCACATCGGTTGGCAAGCTGGTCATGAAGGCGGCCGCGGAAAACCTGACTCCGGTCACCCTGGAGCTGGGCGGCAAGTCCCCCGCCGTGGTTTCCCCGGATGTGCCGATGGACGATGCCGCTCAGAGGATTGCCTTCGGCAAGGCTTTCAATGCCGGACAGACCTGTGTCGCTCCAGACTACGTGCTATGCCCTGCTGACCGGGTCCAGGCGTTTGTGGATGAGTTCCGGGCCAGCTTTTCGGAGATGTATCCGAGCCTGCGGGACAACGACGATTTCACCGCCATCATCAATGAGCGGCAGTACGATCGTCTGCAAAGCTATCTGGACGACGCCCGGGAGAAAGGTGCCGAGCTGGTGGAGATCAATCCGGCCCGGGAAAACCTGAAAGACGGCACCCGCAAGATTCCGCTGACACTGGTGTTGAAAACCACCCCGGATATGAAGTTGATGCAGGACGAGATCTTTGGTCCGATTCTGCCGGTCGTCAGCTATGGCGGGCTGGATGAAGCCATCCATTACATCAACGACCGGCCGAGGCCCCTGGCCCTGTATTTCTTCGGATACGACAAGAGCCAACAGCAACACGTGGTGGACAACACCCACTCCGGTGGCATGTGCATCAACGATTCACTGATGCATGTGGCCCAGGATGATCTGCCATTCGGTGGTATCGGCGATTCCGGCATGGGTCACTACCACGGCCGCGAAGGGTTCCTGACCTTCTCCCATCACCGGGCGATTTTTACCAAGCAGAAATTCAACAGTGGCAAGCTTGTCTATCCGCCCCATGGAACCACTGCGCACAAGTTGGTTTACAAGTTCTTTATCCGCTAAACCCTATGCCTTCGTTCCTCGGGGGCTGGCTGAAGCTTTCTGAAAACCGGACTGGGCGGCGCCCTCTGCCTGGGCCCCGTCAGTGTCACCGCCGGGCTGAGTGGTTGTGCCACCGAGCCGGCAGGTCGGCTGAGTGCCGTTGGCACCCGGATGGACGCCAGCTACCAGTTCCGGTTTTTAAACGAGGATGACATTGCGCTGTTCGAGGCCCTGTTGCCCGCCATGATTGGCCCCGGTTTGCCAGCGCAGCCCCAAGCCAGAAACATCGCTATTGCCGGGACGATCGAGCGCATAGATGCTGGCATCCAAAAGTTCGGTCCGGCCAACCAGAAGGAACTTCGGCAGCTGTTTGATCTGTTGAACTTCGGGCTTACCCGGGTGACCGTAGCCCGGGTCTGGTCCAGCTGGCCAAATGTAACCACAGAAGAAGCGGATGCGTTTCTGGAGCGCTGGCGCACCAGCCGTATCGGGCTGTTCAACAATGGCTACATTGCCCTGACCAAGATCAGCAACGTGGCGTTTTACGGCTATCGGGATTTCTGGCACCTGTCCGGCTATCCCGGACCGCCGCAATATGCGGTCGACGCATTGCCACAATTTCAAAACGCCTGATTGCCAGCTGATCTGACGGAGCCAAGCATGTCATTGACCGATCGTATTGCCCAGGGCCTGGAATCAGGCTGGAACGTTACCGATGGTGCCCACCTGACGGAAAACCTGACCGCCGAAGCCGACGTTGTTGTTATCGGAACCGGCGCCGGTGGCGGCACCACCGCCGAGATACTGTCCCGCAGCGGATTGTCCGTAATCCTCGTTGAGGAAGGCCGATTGCATTACCAGAAAGACTTCAAGATGGACGAACAGACCTCCTACGCCAACCTTTACCAGGAAGGCATGAGCCGGGTAACCCGGGACGGGGCGATCGCCATTCTGCAGGGCCGATGCGTGGGCGGCTCCACCACCGTGAACTGGACCAGCAGTTTCCGCACGCCGGCGCCGACCCTGAATTACTGGGCCGACCAGTTCGGACTGGAAGAACTCCGGCCAGACGCCATGGCCCCCTGGTTCGATGGCCGGGAAGAACGGCATTCCATGGCACCCTGGCAAGTAGATCCCAACGTCAATAATGACATTCTTCGCCAGGGCTGCGAGAAACTCGGATACAGCTGGCAGATCATTCCCCGCAACGTCAAAGGTTGCTGGAATCTGGGGTATTGCGGCGTCGGCTGCCCAACCAACGCCAAACAGGGCGCGCTGATGACCACGATACCGGGGGCACTCGACAACAACGCCCGCCTGTTCCACAGCCTGCGCGCAGACCGCCTGGTCATGAAACAGGACCAGATCGACCACCTGGAAGCCTCCGCGTTCGCCACCGATGGTGTGACGCCGACCGGGGTCAAAGTCACTCTCAAAGCCAGACACTTCGTGGTTGCCGCCAGCGCCATCGGCAGCCCCGGCCTGCTGCTTCGCTCCGAGATTCCGGACCCGAACCAGCGCATTGGCAAACGCTCGTTCATCCACCCGGTCAACGCCACCGTCGCCCAGATGCCGCAACGGGTCGACCCATACTACGGCGCGCCGCAATCCATCTACTCGGACGAATTCAACTTCCGCAACGGCGTAGACGGTCCCGCCGGCTACAAACTGGAAGTGCCGCCTTTGCACCCGGGCATGTCCAGCGGCGTGATCCCCGGCCACGGCGAGAACCAGATCAACAACATGGCCGGCCTGCCCCACATGCAGTCCACCATCGCCCTGCTCCGGGACGGTTTCCACCCCGAAAGCCCCGGCGGCACCGTTTCCCTCCGGGAGGACGGCAGTCCGGTACTGGACTATCCGGTCACTGACTACCTCTGGACCGGCATCCGCGACGCCTTCCACACCATGGCCGAAATCCAGTTCGCCGCCGGCGCCGACAAAGTCCGCCTGATGCACCTGGATTCCGACTGGTACACCAACTGGGCCGACGCCAAAGCCGCCATCAACCAGCTCCCCATGGCACCCCACCGGGTCCGCCTGTTCACCGCCCACCAGATGGGCGGCTGCGCCATGGGAAGCAATCCGCAAGATTCGGTCGTTAACGGCTTTGGCGAACACCACCACGTCAGCAATCTGAGCATCCACGATGCCTCCATCTTCCCCACCAGCATCGGCGCAAACCCGCAACTGTCGGTTTATGCTCTTGCCGCGAGAAACAGCACCAGGCTCGCGCAGAGGCTTGGCATCACCTGACACCAATGTCGGGGAGGCAGGCTCCGTGGTTAGCTCGCATATGTGCCGCTCCTCCTCCCGGGAATGTCGAAGGCCATGGATGGCCTGAGCCAAGCGCACAGGGATGTGCTTGTAGCGTTTCCCGGGAGGAGGGGCGGCACATATGCAACACATGAAGTCGCGACCGCCTGGAACAGAGTCCCGGACTACAGCACTCAGGATGATCCTGATATCCTGTTTGCCTTAAACAAAAGGAGCTGTGCATGTCCAAAGTCATCTATCCGGGCACCTTCGATCCCATCACCAACGGCCACACCGACCTGATCGAACGGGCCGGCAGAATGTTTGATGAAATCGTCGTCGCCATCGCCTACAACCCCAAGAAACAGCCACTTCTCGATCTGGAAGAACGCTGCGAACTGGTCCGCCAGGCGACCGCGCACCTCCCCAATGTCAGCGTCACCGGTTTCAGCAACCTGCTCGCCGATTTCGTCCGTGAACAGGGCGCCACCGTGATCCTTCGTGGGCTCCGGGCGGTGTCGGATTTCGAATACGAATTCCAGCTGGCCGACATGAACCGCCGGCTCGCGCCGGAAGTGGAAAGCGTTTTCCTGACACCGGCCAATCACCTGTCCTACATCTCCTCCACCCTGATCCGGGAAATCGCCTCCCTGGGCGGCGACGTTTCGGAATTCGTCGATCCGGCGGTAGAGGCGGCTTTGAAAAAGAAGTTCAGCTGAACCTGGTGCCACAAAAAAGCCCCGATGAACGGGGCTGTTTTTACGGCAGTAAACCAGGGCTCAAAGCAACGGCGGCAAAGGGATCTCCACCCCGTTCACGTCCAGCATAAGGTCTTTCATACTGGCATCAAGCACCAGCCGGTCGCCCTGCTGGACCAGTAACCCCTGTTTGATCAGCGGTGCCAACTGGAGCTGGAACTCCGGATATTCCTCCGCGAGCGCAAGTGGCAGACTGAGATCCATTTCGCCGGTCAGCCGCTGCATCACCATCAGCATCTCGTCCTTCTGATCCGCCGTCAGCTCCGGGTGGGAAACGCTTGCACTGCCCTCAACCACACCTTCCGGGGTGGTGACGGTCAATTCCGGGAAACCAACCGAGAAGCCGGCAGCGGCGAGGTCACGTACGGCTGTGTTTACCTGCTGCATGGCAGCCATCTGTTGCTCGAACTGCTGCGGACCACCGGAGGCCTGGCTGATTGCCAGGGCCTGCAACGATGACAGGCTCTCGGTAAGCCCGCTCCAGGCCGCCACGTCCAGCCCCGACAATGCGAACACCAGCCGTTGGGGGCCATACCGCTCATCGGCTGTTGAAACGCCGGCAACCTCGAATGCCATCCGCGAATCCAGGCGTTCGCCATCACTGACTGGCTCACTGCTGCTGCGCACCGAAATCTCCTGGAGCGTGAAGGGCGCTTCTGCAACCGGTGTCACCGCAACCGAGTCCACCACAATCTCGCCGGAACCGGTCCAGACCTCGCCCGTCAGATGACTCATGGTCTGCTCCAGACGGAAGTCACTGACCCGGATATCCAGGTCCGGACCAGACAGGGTAACAGCCGGCCAGACCATCAGGGCATCGGCCTGCGAGCCTGCATCACTGATCTCGATTCTTGCCAGCCCACCACTAGAGGCCAGGGTCTCCCCGGTATCCGCGTCGGTTACACTCATTTGAGGCGCTTCGAGCTCAAGCACTGCCGTGCCCCAGAGCCGGGTTTCCAGGGTCAGCCTTGGCTCCTCGCCGGAAAACCAGTCCATATCGCCTGACGACCAGCCGCCCTCGGGCTCGAAATCCATCAGGCTGCCGGTTACCCCGTGAGTCACGGTGGCGCGATAAGCGAACTGTTGGGATTCTCCGGTTTCCGGATTCCTCAGGTTGACCGAACCATTGAACCGGGCACCGAGAATGCCCCTCTGGTAGTCATCGGTTTCCATGCGAAGGAACGGTTGCGCACTGTTCACTTCCGCCGTTGCCTGCTGCCACTGCTGTTCAGTGACGTACCCCACGACCCAGGGCAGGCCACCGGCCACAGCCAGCACACCGGCGCCGGCAATCATCCATTTGGCATTCAAACGCGTTCTCCAGTCGGGAATCAGGTCTTTCCGGTCAGCCGTTCCAGCAATACCAGCTGGGAGGCAAGGCGCTCTTCGTCGTCGCCGGGCCGATTCTGTATGTAGCTGCCATCCGGTTGCAGTACCCAGGACTGGCAGTTATCGGCCAGGTAGGTATCCAGATCTTCCCTGACCCTGGCAGCCAGCTCAGGATCGTCCAGAGGAAAGGCGGTTTCCACGCGACTGAGCAGGTTCCGCTCCATGCCATCGGCACTGGAACAGTACACATCCGGGGAGCCATTGTTGCCGAAATAGTAGACCCGGGTGTGTTCCAGGAAGCGCCCGATGATGGATCTTACCCGAATATTCTCGGAAAGACCTGGCACCTCCGGGCGCAGACAGCAGATACCGCGGATAATCAGATCGATTTTCACACCCGCCTGGGAGGCCCGGTAAAGCGCCTTGATCAGCTGGATCTCGGTGAGCGCATTGAACTTGAAGATAATCCGGCCTTTCTCGCCATAGCCGGCCTCGCGTTCAATCAGGCTGAGCAGGCGCGAGTGCAGGGTGAATGGTGAATGGAAAAGCTTCTTGATCTTCAGAGCCTTGCCCATGCCCGTCAGCTGCTGGAACAGTTTGTTGACGTCGTCGCCGATGGACTCGTCGCAGGTCATGAAGCTGTAATCGGTGTACAGGCGGGCATTGCCCGCGTGGTAGTTACCGGTGCCCAGGTGGACATAACGGCGCAGCCGCCCTTCTTCACGACGGACAATCAGGATCATCTTGGCGTGGGTCTTGTAGCCGACCACGCCGTACACCACGATCACCCCAGCCTCCTGCAGCCGGCTGGCCAGCTCCAGGTTCTCGGCCTCGCTGAAACGGGCCCGCAGCTCGATGACGGCGGTCACCTCTTTACCACGGCGCGCGGCATCCGCCAGGGCTTCGACGATTTCCGAATCGGCGCCGGTACGGTAGAGGGTCTGTCGAATCGCCAGAACCTGGGGGTCCTTGGCGGCCTGGCGCAGCAGATCCACCACCGGACTGAAATTCTCATAGGGATGCAGCAGCAGGATCGGGCGCTTGCGTATAGCGTCGAACATAGATTCCTTGCTGCGGATCTGCTTGGGGATCGACGGCGAAAAACCGGAATAAGTAAGATCCGGCCGGTCCACCAGCCCTCCGACCGCCATCAGCCGAGTCAGGTTGACCGGGCCATGCACCTGGTAAAGATCCCGCTCGGTCAGACCAAACTCCTTGAGCAGGAACTGCACCAGTTCTTCCGGGCAGTTGTCAGCAACCTCAAGACGCACCCCGTCACCAAACCGGCGGCTGAGCAGCTCACCACGCAGGGCCGAGGCCAGGTCTTCCAGGTCATCCTCGAGTTCAAGGTCGGCGTTACGGGTCAGCCGGAATTGATAGCAGCCTTTCACTTCCATGCCGGGGAAGAGCTCATCGGCGTGGGCGTGGATCATGGACGACAGGAACACCAGGTTCTCGCCACCACTGCAGACATCGTCAGGCAGCCGCACCAGACGCGGAAGCGAACGGGGAGCCGGCACAATCGCCATGCCGGTTTCCCGGCCGAAGGCGTCCTTGCCATCCAGTTCCACGATAAAGTTCAGGCTCTTGTTCACCAGGCGTGGAAACGGGTGGGAGGGATCCAGCCCGATGGGGCTGACCACCGGCAGGATCTCGTCTTCGAAGTAGTTGCGAACCCACTCCGCCTGCTCCGGCGTCCACTCCCGGCGCCGAACGAAGTGAATGTTCTCCTGCTCCATCTCGGGAATCAGAACATTGTTCAGTATGTCGTACTGCTCGCGGATGTACTCGTGAGCAACACGGCTGATTTCCGCCAGTGCCTGGTCCGGCATCATGCCATCTGCACCAATGGTTTCACGACCGTATTTCATCTGCTGCCGCAGACCGGCAACACGGATTTCGAAGAACTCATCCATGTTGCTGCTGAAGATGCAGCAGAAAATCAGACGGTTGATCAACGGGTGGGTCGTATCCAGCGCCTGCTTGAGTACCCGGTAATTGAACTGCAGCTGGCTCAGTTCCCGGTTAAAGTAGTTTTCATTGGCATCCAGGTTGATTTCCTCACCAACCGGGGGCACCTCTACCGGCGCAGGCACACTCCGCTCATCCCCTGCCGTCTGATTCTTCGCCGTTTCCGTTGTCATGATTCCTCGATTCCAGTGTGTTCGCCGCTACCGGCGAATGACTTGCTTGGCTTATCCGTGCCCACGCTCCCGCATCAATCGGGCCGCGCGCACGGCAAAATAGGTGAGGATGCCATCGGCACCGGCCCTGCGCATGGCCATCAGGCTTTCCATCATCACTGCATCGCCGTCCAGCCAGCCGTTCTGGGCCGCAGCCATGTGCATGGCGTACTCACCGCTGACCTGATAGACAAATGTCGGCACCCGTAATTCCGTCTTCACCCGATGCACGATATCGAGATACGGCATACCCGGCTTGATCATCACCATATCCGCGCCTTCGGCCAGATCCATGGCGACCTCATGCAATGCCTCATCGCCGTTGGCCGGATCCATCTGGTAGGTGGCCTTGTTACCCTTGCCGAGATTGGCCGCCGAACCCACAGCATCCCGGAAAGGTCCGTAGTAACTTGATGCGTACTTGGCAGAATAGGCCAGGATCCGGGTATTCACATGGCCGCCGTTCTCCAGGGCTTCGCGAATGGCGCCAATCCGCCCATCCATCATGTCTGACGGTGCCACCACATCGGCGCCGGCGTCGGCATGGGAGAGCGCCTGATTGACCAGCGCCTCGATGGTGACGTCATTGAGAACATACCCGTCGTTGTCGATGATGCCGTCCTGGCCATGGGTGGTGAACGGGTCCAGCGCCACGTCCGTAATCACACCCAGTTCCGGATGGGCGGCTTTCAGGGCGCGAACCGCTCTCTGGGCCAGACCGTCCGAATCCCAGGCCCCGGAGCCGGAGAGATTTTTCTTCTCAACCGGAACGACCGGAAACAGGGCAATGGCCGGGATACCCAAATCCACCAGCGCCGCCGCCTGCTCCACCAGAAGATCAATGCTCAGACGTTCCACCCCCGGCATAGAGGGCACCTGTTCCCGCTGGCCCTCACCCTCCAGCACGAACACCGGATAGATCAGGTTGTCTGGCGTCAGCTGGTTTTCCCGAACCAGGCGACGGGAAAAGTCACTGGCCCGGTTACGACGCAGACGGGTGGCGGGAAAAGTACGGGGAGTCGGAATCGGCACTGACAACCTCCTGAATGGCTGAACAAAAAGTCTGATGGACCGTCACGGCATCCGCCGGGCGCCCTTAGCGCCATCATACACGGCCAACGCCGCTGGTTGCAGACTCCCTCAGCAGGATAAGGCGATTAAATGACAGGCTGATTACCGGATCGAATCCAGCGCCTCGGCACGGATCCGTTCGGTTTCATTGAAGTGGCTGGCCCTGAGGCGCGCCAGCGCTTCCTGGCGTTCCGGCTCGGCCAGGCCCGAGGACAACAACCGGTCGCGCTCACTAACGTAGGCCTGCCACCGGCGATCCCAGGCCTTTTGCTCCTGATCAAGCCGGGCCAGCCTTTCCGCCGCGGCCTCACCAAAAGCCTCCTGCCGCCAGGCCGCAAGTGCCCGGGGATCCTCTGCCAGCTCCTGACGCACCTGTTCATAGTCCGCAAACCGGCGGGTTTCCTCCCTGGCCTTGCGGAGAGGTTCCGGCAGGGAAGACTCGGCCCGGCGCAGAGCCTCGGCCTTCTGCTCGTCGGTCAGACTGTCGTCGCTTGTGATCCTGAGTTTTTCAATCTGGAAACGGTCCACCGCCTCATCGTCGGCAAAGAAAGCGTCGGCAGTATCAGCATCCAGCCAGGTCCGGCGCAGGGCCTGGATCTCTGCCATCCTCCGTTGCATTTCCCCGGCGCCAAGTCCGGACACCTCTCCGTAGCTCTGCTCCAGATCAGAAACAGCCAGTTTGTATTCCAGATAGTTTCCAAGGGTTGCCAGGGCCTGGGATCTCGCCGGCTCATCCAGCACCGACAGAGCCGTCTCAATGCGCGCCACCAACTGTTGCAGCGATTCCTCTCCCAGGGCGGAAAGAAAATACTCGAACAGTTGCCGCAGGTGCGGGGTCGGTATCAGATTACCCAGACGGTCCGTCCGGGCCCAGCCCTCCGGAACCGAGGTGCCCGAAAGCGAGGCCGGCAGCTGCTCGGGAATACTGACTGAAGACGCCCTGCCAACCAGATCCGAGGATGTAGTGCCAGAAGCCTCCTGAACGGCCAGCGGCACCTGAGGCGAGGTTACTGACACCGGATCAGTCGGGCCCTCAACGCCATCCGGGTCGGCGCCAATCAGCCAGACACTACCAACAGCTGCTATTATCACGACTAAACTGAGGAAAAGACGGATACGGGACTTCATGGCCACAACAGGGGGTCCGGAATCATCGGGTGACTGGCGCTTTGCCCCGGTTAACGGAACAGAGCGGTACTGGACGAGGATAAACGACACTGACAAGTCATACCGAGACCGGGATCAAAAACAGAACCGGGGCGGAGCGCCCCGGCCTGCCGTGCCAGCGTTCAGAGGGAGCGGTTGTTGAAACCTACTTCCACCTTGCGCGGGGTGTCCGAACGGAAGGAGGTATCGACCTCCTGAATCGTTCCGCCCTGGCTCAGGAACGCCTCAATGTCTGCCTGCAACTGTGCGCGAACACGCGCACGGCCGGCTATGGAATGGTTGTCGTCACTGTCGCTGGTCCAGCTTCCGGACTGCTCCAGGTTGCTTTCGTCGAATTCACTCATGATCTTTTCTCCATCAACGAAAACAGATGGTCGAGTGCTGCGACCCCGCAGGGAACCTCACTCCGTATCGACGAACGACCGCCTGCGGCCTCGTCTTGGCGTCTTTATAATCTGCTTTTTGCGACCACGCTATTTACTGGCAACGTCTTTTTTGTAACTTTTTGTAACGCAAAACAAGCGATTGAATTAAATGCGGAAATTTTATATTCGTCAGTGACTCAAAAAATTGACACAAAGAATGAATAGTGATTCACTACTTATAGGGAGCCGGAATGGCCTATCGAGAAACGGAGAAGATGCGCCAGCGTAAGGCCGAGGCGCGAAAACGGATCGTGGACTGCACCTATCAGTGCGTGGCCGAGGGCGGTTTCAGAAGCGCCCGGGTGACCCGTATCGCCGGATTGGCCGGCGTTGCCACAGGAACTATTTACCGGCATTTCGAGTCCAGAGAAGACCTGTTCGCCGAAATTTTCCGACTGGCGACCCAACGGGAAGTCGACAAGGTCGCCGAAGCCCTCGCATCCGGCGGGAACGGCGCCGAGCGGCTGGAGCGGGCACTCAGACAGTTTGCCGAGCGGGCGCTGAAAGGCCCGACAATGGCCTGGTCACTGATCGCCGAGCCGGTGGACCCGAAAGTGGAAGAGGAACGGCTGGCGTACCGCAAGGCCTACGCCAACCTGTTCGAGAAAGCGATCCGCGAGGGCATTGAAGAAGGATGTATCCCGGATCAGGACGCTCGCCAGAGCAGTACATGCCTGGTCGGTGCCATCGCGGAAAGCCTGGTTGGCCCACTGTCGCCAACACAGATTAGCCAGGCGGACAGCGCAACAGAAGAAAACAATGACCCGCTGGTCAATTCCATCATCCGCTTTTGCATGCAGGGGTTGACCGGCACCAGGAGGTAGCAATGAACGCGCGGCAGCCCCAGGCAGAGATGCCACCAAACGACCAGGATGATCGCTACCTGGCGGCCACCCACGAGGTCTTCAACCAGCCCCCGGCTCTGGAGAACTACAACCTGTTCGAGCAGGATATTGCCCTGCAGGAAGCCGCCCTCCGGGAAGGTGCCGGCAAAGCCGCCGAGGACCTCAAGGCATTCGGCGCCCTGGCCGGTGCCGCGGAAACCATCGACCTGGGGTTTCGCGCCAACGCCAACAAACCGGTCTTCAACAGCCATGACCGGTTCGGCCACCGCATAGACGAAGTGGACTTCCATCCGGCCTATCACGAGCTGATGCGGATTGCCTTCGACAACGGCCTGCACAGCAGCCCCTGGAGCCATCCGGGCCACGGCGCCCACGTTGCCCGCGCCGCCAAATACTACATGCACTCCCAGGTGGAAGCTGCCCACTGCTGCCCGGTCACCATGACCTTCGCGGCCATTCCCTCTATCCGGAAACAGCCGGAGCTGGCCGCGGACTGGGAAGCGCGCATCCTGGCCGACAGCTACGACGCCCGCAACCTTCCGGACAGCCAGAAAAGCTCCGTCACCATCGGCATGGCCATGACCGAGAAACAGGGTGGCAGTGACGTTCGTGCCAACAGCACCAGAGCCTATCCGGTTGGCGCGGGCGGCCCCGGCCAGGCCTATGAGCTGGTGGGCCATAAATGGTTCGTCTCTGCGCCCATGTGCGACGCCTTCCTGGTACTGGCTCAGACACAGGCAGGACTGTCGTGCTTCCTGATGCCCCGCTGGCGCCCGGACGGCACCAAGAACCCCTGGCAGGTCCAGCGCCTGAAGAACAAGATGGGCAACGTCGCCAACGCCTCCAGCGAAGCCGAACTGCGCGGCGCCCTTGCCTGGATGGTTGGCGAAGAGGGCCGCGGCGTACCCACCATCATTGAAATGGTGGCCATGACCCGCTTCGACTGCATGATCGGAAGCTCCGCCGGCATGCGTCAGGCCATCGCCCAGGCCAGTCACCACTGCCGTCACCGCAGCGCCTTCGGCGCCCGTCTGATCGATCAGCCGTTGATGCAGAATGTCCTGGCTGACCTGGCCCTGGAAAGCGAGGCGGCACTGGCCTACACCATGCGCATCGCCCGCGCCCTGGACAACCAGGACAAGGAACACGAACGCCTGCTGGCACGCCTGGCCACCCCTGTCGGTAAATACTGGATCTGCAAACGCACGCCAAACCACGCCTACGAAGCCATGGAATGCATCGGCGGCAGCGGCGTGATGGAAGACTGCATCATGCCCCGGCTGTTCCGGGAATCACCGGTCAACGCCATCTGGGAAGGCAGCGGCAACGTCCAGTGCCTGGACACCCTGCGCGCCCTGCAAAAAGAGCCTGAAACCCTCGACGCCTTCTTCAAGGAGGCCGCCGAAGCGAAAGGTGCAGATCGCCGCTTCGACCAGTTCCTGGCTCAGCTGCAACACGACTTCGCCGACATCAGCGATTTCCAATACCGCGCCCGCAACCTGGTCGACCGCATGGCACTGGCCCTGCAGGGCTCCCTGCTGCTCCGACACTCGGATGCCGCCGTCGCCGACGCCTTCTGCGCCTCGAGACTCCAGTCCAATGGCGGTATGAACTACGGCAACCTGCCCTCAGGCACCGATCCGGTAGCCATTATCAAACGGGCAGCGCCTGTAGTAGGGTAAGTGGCTGCTGTTAGCCAGACCTGTCGGATTACGCCTTCGGCTAATCCGACCTACTGAGAACTCGCGAACTGGCGGAGGTGGGCTTTCCAAAACTGTGCGGAGCCATGGATGGCGGAGCCCAAGCGCCACAGGGATGTGCCGCAAGGAGCGTGTTTTGGAAAGCCCACCTCCGCCAGTTCCCGCACCGAAGTCGGAACCAACGATGTCAGAAGCCCTGAGAAAACTCCTGAGGGAAGGCCAAAAGCCCCAGCAGCCGGTTATCACGCCCCACGTGGGCGTCCTGACCCTGCACTTCCAGCTCTACGGCTGCGACGACCTCAAAGCCAAGCGCAAAGTCTTCACCGCCCTGAAGGCCGTCTGGGGCAAAGAACCCGACCTGGCCGTTGCCGAAACCGCCGACCAGGAGGCTCTCGACTGCGCCACCTGGACCATTGCCGCCCTGGGCACCTCCTCCCAGCAGATTACCCAGCGTCTGGACCAGATCGAAAAAGCCATCGAAGAACGCGTAGATGCTGCCATACTGGATATACACCGGGAAATACTCTGACCGGGACGCAATAACCTGAGTAGGGGCCGTGTGGCGTAACCTGTCGCCAGGCCGTATACTACGCCCCCTCAGGGATGCCAGTGCGCCTGCCAGAGGCGGGTGACCAGAAACCAATGCCGGACATGAATGCCGGCCGTATCCGCAGGGCATCCGGAACCGGCCCTTCGGATGACCACTGAATGTGAGTGGCGCCTATGACCGGAAAGAAAAAATCCGCACAGGCCTCGGTAGAGGCCATGTATCGCGTGTTCACGGTGCCTGAGGCACCGGAATCGACGCTGAGCCGGATTGACCAGAACATCTCCCGCAATCTTGCAGGCTTCCTACAGGAACACATCGTTGCGGTTGAACGGGACCTCTCGGATGTGGAGAAAGACTTCTCCGACTACAGCATTCCCGAGAAGCCCGTCTTCGTATCTGAACAGGCCCAGTTCCTGCTCGACAAACTGGTGGCCAATTCCGTTCACACCGCCTCTCCGGCCTTTATCGGGCACATGACCTCAGCGCTGCCGTACTTCATGCTGCCGCTGTCGAAGATCATGATTGCCCTGAACCAGAACCTGGTCAAAACCGAAACCTCCAAGGCGTTCACGCCCATGGAGCGCCAGGTACTGGGCATGATTCACCGCCTGGTGTATCAGGAAGACGGCGCCTTCTACCGCAAGTGGATGCACGATCCCCGTTACGCCCTGGGTGCCATGTGCTCCGGCGGCACCGTCGCAAACCTGACTGCCCTCTGGGTCGCCCGCAACCGGGCGTTCCCGGCCGAAGGCAGCTTCCGCGGGCTGCATCAGGAAGGCCTGTTCCGGGCGCTGAAATACTACGGCCACGAAGGCGCCGCCATCGTCGTCTCCCGCCGCGGTCACTATTCCCTGCGCAAGGCCGCTGACGTCCTCGGCCTGGGCCGCGAATCCCTGATCCCAGTGGATACCGACGACGAAAACCGCATCAATACCGATGCTCTGCGAGACAAGTGCCTGGAATTGCAGCGCCAGAAAATCAAGGTCATGGCCATCTGCGGCGTGGCCGGCACCACCGAAACCGGCAACGTCGACCCCCTGGATGCCATGGCCGACATCGCCCGGGAATTCGGCGCCCACTTCCACGTGGACGCCGCCTGGGGCGGGCCCACGCTGTTCTCCCGCACCTACAAACACCTGCTGCGGGGCATCGAGAAGGCCGACTCCGTCACCTTCGACGCCCACAAGCAGCTCTACGTACCCATGGGCGTGGGCCTCGTGGTATTCCGCGACCCGAGCCTGGCCAGCGCTGTTGAACACCACGCCCAGTACATCATCCGTAAGGGCTCCCGGGACCTTGGCAGCACCACCCTGGAAGGCTCACGGCCCGGCATGTCCATGCTGATCCACTCCGGCCTGAAAATCCTGGCCCGGGAAGGCTACGAGATCCTGATCGACCAGGGCATCGACAAGGCCAAGACCTTCGCGGAAATGATCGAAGCAGAACCGGATTTCGAGCTCGTTACCAGGCCCGAACTGAACATCCTGACCTACCGCTACTGCCCGGAAAACGTCCAGGAAGCCCTGGCCATTGCCGATCCCCTTCAGGCGGAAAAGCTCAACACCTGCCTGAACCGGATCACCAAGTTCATCCAGAAAACCCAGCGGGAACGGGGCAAGGCGTTCGTGTCACGGACCCGGCTGGAGCCGGCCCGCTACTTCAATTTCCCGTGCATCGTGTTCCGGGTGGTACTGGCCAACCCGTTGACCACCAAAGAAATCCTGGCGGACATTCTGGCCGAACAACGTGAACTGTCACGGGACGAGGGAATCGAAGACGAGATCAGCATTCTCCATCAGATGGCCGATGCTGTATTAAAGCAGGCGGAGCCAAACGCTAGACAGGCTTGAGTACGACGGCAAACACTGGAGCCTGAAGAGTCGGCTGGGGGGACGTTTCAAAAACTGTGCGGAGCCAGGGATGGCGGAGCCAAGCGTACAGGGACGTATTCACAGCGTGTTTTTGAAACGTCCCCCCCAGCCGGCTCCTCCCCGGGCTTTCAGGCTAAGAGCCTGGAATAGATCAGTAAAGCGCCTCTTCATCATCCAGAACATCGTGGATGATATCCAGGAACATCTTGTCCGCCTCGCTCCAGTTCTCCGGAATCCGGATATTGGTGCTGGCACTGATCTCCTGTGCAATCAGCTCCTCGGCATTCGGCTGACCACGATGCTTGCGGGCGATCTCCATGGATTTAACGGCAATGGTCGGATCGCTCAGAACCTTCTTGATAAAGGTCCTCAGCTCATCAATCATCTTCGCCTGACGGCTTTCAACGGATGAACTCATACTTCACTCCATGGACTAATAGGCTTGAGGGGTGAGCCACCCCTTTTTACAGATAGTATGACCAAACTCGGTTTATACAACCAGCCCGGTCAGATCAACAAGCCCCTGAGCGTAAAGAACAGGATCGCCGCCATGATGGCAGACGCCGGCACCGTGATGATCCAGGCAGCCGCGATGCGCACCAGGTGCGAACGTTTGACCATTTCTTCCCGGTAGATCTTCTTCAGGCGCTTGCGCTCGGACTTGGACAGAGGCACCTGTTTTTTCTTCTTGGCCTGCTTGAGCAGGTTCTCCATCTCCTCCACCGAGGCATTACGGAAATCATCCAGGAAGGGCTTGAGACGCTCCTGCTCGGCGGGATCATGGTGCTCCATGATCTTGTGCAGCTGGGTTGCGTAGTTGGACTTCAGGTACTCCCTGAGGAAGCCAACGCCGAACACGCCGCCAATGGCGATATGGGTGGAGCTGACCGGCAGGCCCAATTGAGACGCAAGGATCACCGTGAGTGCGGCCGACAGGGCAATACAGAAGGCCCGGGTCTTGTCCAGTTCGGTGATTTCACTGCCAACGGTCTTGATCAGTCGCGGCCCGAACAGCATCAGGCCAACGGCCAGACCCAGGGCGCCCACCATCATCACCCACAGAGGAATGCTTGCCGACATGACAACCGAATCAGCAGATAGGGCATCATTGATAGCCGCCAGCGGACCAATGGCGTTGGCGACGTCGTTGGCGCCGTGCGCAAAACTCAGCAGTGCCGCGGCAAAGATCAACGGCCAGGTAAACAGGGTATTCACGCCTGCCGAGCTGTTCTCCATGGTCGATGCCATGCGGCCCACCAGGGTGCGCATAACGAAGAACACCACGGCGGCCGCGGCAAGCCCGATCAGCGTCGCCTCGAGAAAATCGACTTTGACGATCTTCTTGACGCCCTTGATCATCAGGTAGGTGCCAAAGGCCCAGGCCATGATCGCCACCAGCCAGGGAACAAAGGTCCTCGCCGCCGGAATGACCTCTTTCCGATAGAGCACAGTCTTCTTGATCGCAAACAGGAACAGGGCTGCCAGAGCACCGCCCAGCACCGGCGAAATCACCCAGCTGGCGGCAATCTTGCCCATCACCGCCCAGTCAGCAATCCCCCAGCCGCCCGCAGCGATACCGGCGCCAAGAACGCCACCAACGATGGAATGGGTTGTAGACACAGGCGCGCCCATCCAGGTGGCGAGATTCAGCCAGAGGGCGCCAGCCAGGAGAGCGGCGGTCATCAGCCACACGAACGCCCTGCTCTCTTCCAGATTAGAGGGATCAATGATGCCACCCTTGATGGTGGAGACCACATCACCGCCGGCGATGATCGCGCCGCCGGCCTCGAAAACGGCTGCGATGAGAACAGCAGCACCTAGGGACAGGGCACCAGAACCCACCGCTGGCCCCACGTTGTTGGCAACGTCATTGGCGCCAATGTTGATCGCCATGTCCCCGCCAATCACCGCGGCGGCCATCAGCAACATACTGTTGGGCATTCCCTGGCTGAATGATCCGACAGTCAGCCACACGCCAAGTAAGAAAAGCAGGCTGATGCCGACCCTGTATCGTTCCGTGGTAGGGCTGGTGAGAAGGGTATTCAGGAATCCGCTCGAACGGGCCATAACAGATCAGGTCTCGTTTAGTCTGTGAGGATTGGGGGCGAACACTTTCGCGCGGCAACTATAATTTTTTTGACATGAAAATGAAATAAAACGGTCACAATTCACACAGACTAAACACATCACAGACTAGAGTGCAAAAACGCACTAAATTGACTCATAATCCCGGACATAAGCGCCAAAATTACAAAAACATCAAAAAAAGGTTCCCATGCCTCATTCAACCTCCTCCGGACAGCTCGCTGCCGGCGAACGGGAAGACGGCCAGGTCTCGCGTCTGCTCACCTGGCTCTCGGCAACCGCTATCGCTTTTCTGGTTGGCATCGGTACCAAGGCCTGGTTCGCCGGACACGAGACCCATGCCTGGGTGCTCTGGTCCTTCATCGGTCTGATTGCCGTGAACATGCTGCACTTTGCCAGCACCGGCAACCGCGCACGCCAGAAAGCCGGAATGATCGTTATTGTCGGCCTGCTTTTCACCTACCTGATTGCTTCCGGCGGAGAGAGCAACACCGGGCCACTCTGGTTCTACGTCTTCCCGCCTCTGCTCTTTTACCTGACTGACCTGAAAACCGGCACGGCGGTGTTGCTGTTCTGCTACCTGGTCGCGGTGGTGGTGTTCCAGTTTCCCGGGCTGCCGCTGGTGTCGGCGGAATACAGCATGGATTTCAAGATCCGCTTTTTTGCGGCCCTGACCTTCGAATCGATTTTCTGTTTCGTCCTTGAGGCCAGCCGGCTGAAAGCACGTAATGAACTTCTGGCGCTGGCCGAAACCCATGAGCACGCCGCCCGCACCGACGAGCTCACCGGGCTGGCCAACCGCCGTGAAATGCAGAACCGCCTGACCATGGAGTTTTCCCGCTACCAGCGCTCCGGCCACCACTTCTCCATTGCCCTGATCGATCTCGATCTTTTCAAACAGATCAACGACCAGTTCGGACATGACGCGGGCGACGATGTCCTGCGGGAGTTCGCTGCATTGATGCGAACCGTGATTCGGCAGGCGGATGTCGCGGCCCGATGGGGCGGTGAAGAATTTCTGGTGTTATTGCCTGACACTTCCCTGCTGCAGGCCCTGAGCCTGGCTGAAAGACTGCGCTCTCAAGTTGCCAGGCACCCGTTCCGGTTCAGGGATCAGGCATTACCGGTAACCATCAGCGCCGGTGTCTGCTCCATAGCCAAGGCCCGGTCACTTGACGATCTTCTCAAACAGGCCGACCTGAACCTTTACAATGCCAAGGAATCCGGGCGCAACCGGATAGCACCGCGGGTTCGAAGCCAGGAAAGCGAGCCCTGCCCCAGCCACTCGCCTTGAGGCGAGAAAGCACTCCCGCTATGATCGTGCGCCACCGAACGACCGTATGAACAGTGCCAAGGCAGCGAGCAGATAACCTATGACATCAATCAGAATCCTGGTGGGCAGCGTCTATGGTGGCGCACTCATGACGGCCCGAGCCATCAAGAAGGAACTGGAGAGCGAAGGCCACCACGTAACCGTGCTGGAGAACCCCGCGCTGGACGACATCACCTCGAACAACGATCCGCTTCTGGTCTGCACATCCACGACCGGGCAGGGTGAAGTGCCAGCCAACCTGCTGCCCTTCTATCTGGATCTGCGGGACCAACTGCCCCAACAACCGGGTCGGCCCTTTGGCGTCATCGTGCTGGGCGACAGTTCCTACGGTGACACCTTCTGTGGCGCCGGAGACCTGGTTGAGGAAGCGCTATACGAGACCGCTGCCCGCAAGGTGGGAGACACGCTTCGAATTGATGCCCTGGAAACCATGGAGCCGGAAGCCGAAGCCCTGCCCTGGGTCCGGTCATGGCTTGAGCAGATCTGAGTCCTGGCTACAAAATTTTGCCAAACAGGTCCTGCCGGTGACTTGAGCCGCCAAAGGCGACACGCCATACTCCGTTGGACAACAACAAGCAAACGGTACGACGTGGCATCCACTTTCTGGCTTCGTTTTCTGATAACGCTCCTGCTGTTATCGGGTCTGGCTTCCCCATCCCTGGGGGCTGAGGATTCCTATGTTCCGCAGATCGAGTATCTGCGCGCCGCCCCGGATGACAGCCTGACAGCCAGTGAGGCCCTGGCCTCCAATGACTGGCAAACCCTCGAGGAAGAAAGTCCGAATTTCGGCTACATCCGCGATGCCGTCTGGCTCCGGTTTCCGGTGGCCCATCCTGCCACTATCAATCTGCTGGAAGTCCGCTACTCACAGCTGGACAAACTCACCTTCCATCTGCTGGAAAACGGCCGGATTGCCCGGCGCATTGTGACCGGAGATCACGTTCCGTTCGATCAACGCCCGATACTGCACCGGCATTTCCTGTTCCCCTTCGAACAGAGCATCGCCAGCGAGTACCAGATTCTGCTGGAGGTGCGCACCGAGGGTGCCATGCAAATTCCGATAAGGCTTTGGAACGCCGAGGCTTTCTTCGAACACTCCTCCACCGAAGACCAGATGCATGCACTCTATTACGGCATCCTGATTACGGTGATTTTTTTCAATCTGTTTATCTTTGGCGCTCTCAGAGAGCCGGTGTACCTGCTCTATGTACTTTCGACACTTGGCTATTTATTGCTGATCGGCAGCCTGAATGGCGCCACTTTTCAGTTTCTGTGGCCGAACAGCCCGGCTCTACAGAACCAGATAATGTTACTGGCCGTGCCCTTCGCTCTGCTGTTCACACTCGTGTTCTCCCGCTCATTCCTGAAACTGACCTACACAGGCCCTTTACTGAATCGGCTTGTGCTGTTCATGATTTCACTGAATGCCGTGGTTGCCTTGATGACGTTCTTTCTCGATTACAGCACCGGCAGTCGGCTGACCGTAGCCCTGGCAATACCCAGCTGTCTGTTGCTCACCGTTCTGGGGCCGGTGCAATGGTGGAAGGGCAACCCTCAGGCCGGTTATTACACGGTGGCCTGGGCGGCACTGACGCTGGGCAGTGCAATAACCGCGGCCAACAAGTACGGCTTGCTGCCCAACAATTTTGTGACCACCTACGGCATGCAGATCGGATCGGCACTGGAAGCCATTCTGCTCACCCTGGCCCTGGCGGCGCGGCTTTACCAGGAACGGCAGGACAAGGTGGACGCCCGGGAAGCCGAACTGAATGCCCTGGCGGCACGGCGGTCAGCGGAGCTGAAGCTGATGGATCATGCGCTGCACAATCCGCTCACCGGACTTCCCAATCGGGGCAGCCTGGAGATGATGCTGAACGACCTGATGTTGCGCAGCCCCGAGCGACGCTATGGCGTCGCCGTCATCCACCTGAACAACCTGCAGTCGGTCACCAAAACCCTCGGGCATCGCAACAGTGACCGGATTCTGGAACTGGCATCCAAGCACTACAATGCCGTGGCGCGGGAACTGCCGGGCGCGATGCCGGTGGAACAGAGCGACCAGCGCAACTTCTACCTGGCATCACTGGATCCTCAGACATTCGCGTTTATTGTCGACGCCGATGCCACAGGCTCAGTGCCAAGGGCTATTCTCAAGGCCCTGGAAGGCATACGCTACCCGATTGACTATCTGGGCATGCAGATTCCCCTGGACCCCAGGCTTGGGGTGGCGATCTTCCCTGAACATGGTACGGATGCCAACACCCTGATACGCCGTGCGGTGATCGCCGAAGGATCGGATTCTGCGCGGGAGCGGGGTCTTGCCTATTACAAGTCTAAGAAAGACTCCTACAGCGCTGACCGGCTGACCATGGTGTCGGAGCTGCGACATGCCCTCAACACCAACGCGCTGGCGCTGTTCATGCAGCCCAAGCAGAGCCTGAAAACGGGTCGGATTGTCGGGGTTGAGGTATTGATTCGATGGCCCGGGCGGGCGAAACCGATCCGCGCCGATGAGATTGTCAGCCTGGCGGAACAGACCGGGCTGATCAAACCTCTGACCCGGTGGGTGATTGAGCAATCACTGGAATTGCGCTCGCGATTGCTGGAGCGCGGCTGGCCTCTGAACATATCCATCAATATTTCGCCCAACAACCTGCGGGAACCGGACTTTCCCATCTTTGTCCAGCGTCTGATGAACAGCTATCACAGCCATCAGGGCTCGATTATTTTTGAGGTAACGGAAACCTCCATGATGCAGGACCCGGGCAACTCACTGAGGGCGCTGAACTCACTCAGCGCCACCGGCATCCCGGTGTCGATCGATGACTTCGGGTCCGGCTACTCCTCACTGTCCTACATCAAGCAGTTGCCTGCGAGCGAGGTAAAGATTGATCGGTCACTGGTCACCGAGCTGACCACCGAGGCGGAAGACCGGGTGATTGTGCAGACAACCATTGATATGTGCCACAGTCTGGGCTATCAGGTGGTGGCCGAGGGTGTGGAGGATGAAGTAACCGCCAATCTGCTCAGGGACATGGGCTGCGATATGATCCAGGGTTACCTGCTGACACCGCCGCTGCCGTTCGATGAACTGATGGATTGGCTGGACCGGAACCATCAGCAACCGGACCAGCGCAAGCTGGGCTGACTGCCTAGGACCTCTGACGGATCAGGGCTTCCTGGGTGGTGGATGCCACCAGCACACCGTTTTGGTTGAAGAAATTGCCGCGATTGAACCCCCGGCCGGCCGACGCGCTGGGGCTGTCCTTGTCGTACAGCAGCCATTCGTCCATGCGGAAATCCCGGTGGAACCAGATAGCGTGATCCAGGCTGGCCACCTGCAGCCCCTTGCTCATGAACGTCAGGCCGTGGGGGTTCAGTGACGTACCGAGAAACTGGAAATCCGATGCGTAAGTCAGCAGGCAGCGGTGAAGCACGGGATCGTCCGGCAGGTGTCCCTGGGCACGGAACCAGCTCTGCTTGTGGGGCGGGCGCTTCTCCGGCTTCAGGGGATTGACCGGGTTTACCGGCCGGATCTCGATCGGGCGATCACGGGTCAGGATCGGCCGCATCTTTTCCGGCACCTGGGGCGCGAGCAGTTGGCCCCATTCCTGTTCCGAGCGAAGCGTTTCCGGGTCTGGCGCATCCGGCATGGTCAACTGATGCTCGAAACCTTCCTCGGCCACCTGGAACGACATGGAGCCGGTCAGGATTTCCTTGCCGTCCTGGCGGGCAATCACCCGACGTACCGAGAAACTGCCACCATCACGGACCCGCTGGACCTCGTAGTCGATAGGCATGTCCTGATTGCCCGGGCGCAGAAAGTAGGCATGGAGAGAGTGACAGAGGCGCCCTTCAACAGTTCGGCTGGCGGCCATCAACGCCTGGCCAAGAACCTGCCCGCCAAACACGTTGGGAAAGCCCAGATCCTCGCTGTCACCCTGGAAGTGGTCGTCACCGATGGGCGAGAGATCCAGCAACTCCACCAGTTTCTTGGTTACCTCAAGCATGCCTGCTCCTGTGATTTCGTTAGCACACGAAGGAGTTTTCTACCGCAAGCAGAGAAATTTCGCAATGAAAAGCCGTGACCGGCCATTATAAAACAGCCCCGTGGGACCGGGGCTGTCGAACGGAACGGGAGAGTCAGCCGTGTATCGGGGGCACTTCCTTGGACAGGGCCTGCTTTTCCATTGCAAAGCTGCCAGTTACCGCAAATCCAAGGACATCGCCGCCGGGGCTTTTGAACAACGCCTTGACGTTGCTGCCATCCTGCTCGACATCCCAACTGCCCTCGGCTTCGGACGGTGGTGGGCAAACCGCCGTGGGGCAACAGGGCGTTTTGATCATCACCGGCATAGTGCCATAGCTCACCTCGGTGCGGTCACCGAGTAACGTTTTGGCAAGCGCCCGGGAACAGGCCATCAGCGGCAGGACATAAAGCAGGACGTGACCGTCTACTTCAGCACAGTCACCGAGTGCGTAGACATCCGGTGCCGAGGTCTCAAGCGCGCGATTCACCACGATGCCCCTGGCCGTCTCAAGCCCCGCAGAACGGGCGAGTTCCGTCCTCGGGCGCAGGCCGACGGCGGACAGAACGAGATCGGCCTCCAGAGTCTCGCCATTGGACAGGGTCAGACTGACGCCGTCACCCTGGCGGTCGACCCGGTCAACCACAGCGCCAAGATGAAACCCGACACCCAGATTCTCCAGCTCCTGCTGGACGGCATTGGCCGCAGCCTCGGGCAGCAACCCGGGCATCACCCCCTCGGAGGGGGCAATCAAATCCACTTCATAACCACCGTTACGAAGATCGTTGGCAAACTCACAACCAATCAGACCAGCCCCCATGATCGCGACCCGCTTGCCCTCACCCAGGGCCTCCCGGAAGGCGCGGTAATCCATCAGGTCATTGATCGAGAACACGTGCTCCTGGCCATCACCATCCAGGCCGAGACGGATCACATCGGCGCCCCAGGCCAGAACCAGCTTGCTGTAGGCAAGGCGCTCGTCACCAAGAATCAGTTCGTGAGCCTCGGCATCAATACCGGTGACCGTGGCAAAGGTCCGGATCCGGACATTCAGCTGCTCCGCCATGGCGTCGGTCGCGCCCTGGGCCAACCCGTCGGCATCCTTGCCCTTGGTAAAGCCGGTGGACAACATGGGCTTGGAGTAACTCACGCCGTCGTCGGCAGTTACCATCAGGACCGGTGAATCCTTGTCCTGCTTCCGGATTTCCCGTGCCAGCGAATAGCCGGACAACCCGGTACCAACGATAACGATGGGGGCCTGTTCAGTCATAACCGCATTCCTGTATTTAACGAACCTTGGCGGGTTTTACCTGCCGTACCGGGCAATATCAGCCGATCTCGATCATCTCGAAGTCTTCCTTGCCGACACCGCAATCCGGGCAGACCCAGTCTTCCGGAACGTCTTCCCACTTGGTGCCTGGCTCGATGCCATCCTCAGGCCAGCCTTCGGCTTCATCGTAAATCAGACCACAAACCACGCACTGCCACTTCTTCATAGGTTCTCTCCCAATTTTATCCGGGCGCAATAGTAATTGTCAGACAATCATGCACGCAAGTGTTTTGTTCGCATTACAGATACGAACAACTGTCGAATCAGGCCATCATACCCATCGCCCCGGAATTGACCAATGCCAATGCCGACGGTCCGGCAAGGGGTTTTCTGCCAATAGCCACAAATACAGATCGGACAACCGGGGCGGCCCCTCCCTTCTGTCGGCCCTCTCCGGTATAATCGCCCGTTTTACGACAGGACCGACCGATATGACCGATACCGTCGCCGAAATGAACCAGGTAATGGCCGAAGCCGACTGCCTGGTCGATGAACAGCAGGTACAGACTGCAATCGGCAATCTGGCCGACGATATTACCGCCCGCCTTAAAGACAGTAACCCCCTGCTGTTCTGCGTGATGAACGGCGGGCTGATCCTTACCGGACAGCTGTTACCCCGGCTCCGGTTTCCGGTCCAGGCCGAATACCTGCACGCCACACGATACCGTCAGGAAACCACCGGCGGCATCCTTGAGTGGAAGCTTCAGCCCGAGGTCGATATGAACGGCCGCACCATCCTGATTGTCGATGACATTCTCGATGAGGGCACTACCCTGTGCGCCATCGCCGACTACTGCCGTGCCCACGGTGCCAGTGAGGTACTGACGGCGGTTCTGGTCGACAAGCAACATGACCGCAAAGCCCGCCGGGATCTGAAGGCCGATTTCACCGGCCTGGAAGTAGAGGACCGCTTCCTGTTCGGCTACGGCATGGACTACAAGGGCTACTGGCGCAATGCGCCCGGCATCTATGCAGTCAAGGGTCTCTGACATCGACAGTCGCCTGACCATACCCCCGACGGACTGGTACCAATCACTGACGGCTGCCGGCCTCCGAAACCCGAAGGTTCACGGACCGGCCCGGTACTGGCTGCAGGTGGAGGGCTCGTTTACCCGCGCGCTGCAGAAACAGTGCAGCCGCTCCTTCCACGTTGAGGTCCGCCGCGAGGGTTTTGCAACGCCGACCCTGGAAGAGGCCCGGCGTCTGCACATCCCTCAACGCCAGTACGCCTGGATACGGGAGGTCAGCCTCTGTGGTGACAACCAGCCCTGGGTGCTGGCCAGAACGGTCATTCCCCTGAGATGCCTGGAAGGTGAGGGACGCCGGCTGTTGCACCTGGGTAACCGGCCTTTGGGCGCCTACCTGTTCACCAGCCCCCACTGGCAACGGGGCCCGTTGGAAACCGGCCTCTGCAAACCGGTCATACCCGGCCAGCCGGAACTGGCGCGGCGCTCCCTGTTCAGTGGCCACAACAGCTCCCTGCTGGTTGGCGAATACCTGCTGCCAGCCCTGTTTCAGCGAAACACGCTTTAACCGGCCTCCTGCGACTGGCTATAATCCCTGCACTTATTCAATTCGAAGAACACCAGACGGACGCACGCCATGCTGCCTGACGCTGTGCCAGAGCCTATCCAGCGCCGACTGGCCGACTATGCCAGTCTACTCAGAATCGACCGCCCGATCGGAACCCTGCTTCTGCTGTGGCCGACCTACTGGGCCCTGTGGCTGGCAGGCGATGGCAGCCCCGGGCTCGGCAATGTGATTATTTTCACCCTGGGTGTCTTCTTTATGCGCGCTGCTGGCTGCGCCATCAACGATTTTGCCGACCGCGACTGGGACAAGCACGTCAAACGCACCAAGAATCGCCCGCTCACCGCCGGCCGGGTCAAACCCTGGGAAGCGGTAGCGCTGTTCGCAGGCCTGTGCCTGGTTTCTTTCCTGATGGTGGTTCTGTTCACCAACCCGCTGACCCTGTACCTGTCCTTCGGCGGTGCGCTGCTGGCGTTTATTTACCCGTTCATGAAGCGTTACACCCATCTGCCGCAGCTGTTCCTGGGAGCGGCCTTTTCCTGGGCCATCCCCATGGCCTGGGCTGCAGAGGCCGGCGAACTGAGCCAGCTCACCTGGCTCCTGTTCACGGCCAATGTACTCTGGACCGTTGCCTACGACACCCTGTATGCCATGGTGGACCGGGACGACGACCTGAAAGTGGGCATCAAATCCACGGCCATCCTGTTCGGCGATGCCGACAAGGCGATCATTGGCATGCTGCAGGGCATGGTGGTTCTGATCCTGATCATGGTGGGCCATCGCGCCGAACTGGGCACGTTCTATTACCTGGGCGTCGTGGCCATGGCCTGCCTGTTCGTCTACCACCAGTATCTGGCACGGGAACGGGAACGGGAGGGCTGCTTCAAGGCGTTTCTCAATAACAACTGGGCCGGTTTCGCGGTTTTCGCAGGTCTGGTGATTGATCTCATCATTGGCTGAACCTGTCATATACTTGTAACACTTGGACGTTGTAATGAGGCAGCAACAAACCAAGGTCTGACACAGGTTAAAAGCTCATGACTGGAAAAACTGTCCTGATCGTCGATGACGAGGCCCCGATCCGCGAGATGATCGCCGTGGCTCTTGAAATGGCGGATTATGACTATCTGGAGGCAGCGGACGCCCGGGAAGCCCATGCCCTGATTGTCGACAAACACCCGGATCTGGTACTCCTCGACTGGATGCTGCCCGGCACCAGTGGCGTGGAGCTGGCGCGTCGTCTGAAAAAAGAGGAAGCGACCGCCGATATTCCCATCATTATGCTCACCGCCAAGGTTGAGGAAGACAACAAGATCCAGGGCCTGGAAGTTGGTGCCGACGATTACATCACCAAGCCATTCAGCCCACGGGAACTGGTTGCCCGCCTGAAGGCGGTCCTGCGTCGTGCGACGCCGCCGGGCGTCGACAGCCCGATTGAGGTGGAAGGCCTGACGCTGGACCCGGTTGGTCATCGCGTCACCACCCAGGAGGGAGCCCTCACCATGGGCCCCACGGAGTACCGACTGCTTCAGTTCTTCATGACGCACCAGGAACGGGTATATACTCGCTCCCAGCTCCTGGACCAGGTCTGGGGTGGCAACGTCTATGTTGAAGAACGGACAGTGGATGTGCACATCCGTCGGCTTCGCAAAGCCCTCGGAGACGAATACGATCATCTGATCCAGACGGTGCGGGGAACCGGCTACCGCTTCTCAACCAGAGCCGCGTAAGTAACTCCGGCCAGCTGAGCATCAGCCCCGGAACGGACACAAGGCAGTTTTTGATGCAACACAACTGGTCACGATACCTGCGCTACATTATCGGTGGCCTGATTGGCTCCACGCTGGTTGGTCTTTACTTCGGTGAGCCTGTCTACGGCCTGACCTTCGGGCTGATTGTCTACCTCTGGTGGACGTTGTTGCAGGCCCGGCGCCTTTATCAGTGGCTGGCCAACCCCAGCGCCACCGACGAAGCTCCCCAGAGCATCGGGCTCTGGGGAGATATCTTCGACAACCTCCACAAACTGCACCAGACCCACCTGAGAACCCAGGACCGATTGCGGGCCCAGATCAACCGGGTGCAGGAGTCCACCAACGCCATGCGTGATGGTGTGATCATGACCGACTCCCGGGGGGCCATGGAATGGTGGAACGGCTCCGCCGAATACCTGCTCGGCTTCCGGCGCAACACCGACCAGGGCCAGTACATTCACAACCTGATACGCATCCCGGCCTTCAAGACCTACTTCGATTCCCGGAATTACCGGGAGCCCCTGGAGATCCATTCGCCGGCCAAG
>PYVH01000309.1 GCA_003030785.1 Marinobacter sp. B9-2
AAAACAGCTTCCAGTACTGAAATTGCTCGGCCGTCGCCATAGCCGTTGCCGGTCTGGAACGGGCACTGCTGGGTGTATTCGGTGCCGTAGATGGAAAGCGCGTAACCACAGGCCCAACCGACTTTGCTCATGTGCTCCGGCACGAGTGCGAGGTCTCCGGAGAACATCCGGATAAAGTCATCGGATTGGGCCAGGCTGTCCGCAAAGCCCAGTTCGCGGAATAAACTCTCGCTGTGGGCAACGTATTCAGGGGTCTCGATGGGCGTGGGCCTGACCGGCACATAATGCCCCGAAAAGACCTGCCTTGGCCGATGGTCAACACCATCAGACGTGGCGTCAGGATCAGGGGTAAGATGATCCATCAGCGAATAATCGGCCATCGGTGCAAGTTCTTCGAGGTTGGTCACCTCGAAAACGGTTTCTCGCGACAACGGCTGTTTCATCTGTGCCTCTCCTGATCAAAGGAAACGGGCAGTGCCAGCACTGCCCTCAGTTGCCCTTATGACCAGAACTTCAGGCCATGCTCAGAATGAACGGGCAACGATTTCCTTCATGATTTCGTTGGTGCCGGCGTAGATGCGCTGCACCCGTGAGTCTGCCCAGGCCCGGGCGATCGGATACTCCCACATGTAACCATAGCCTCCGTGAAGCTGAACGCACTCATCCATCACTTTGCACTGAAGGTCTGTGGTGAGCTGCTTCAACATCGCCGCGGTGGGAATGTCGAGTTTCTTGTCCAGATGCAGCTCCAGGCACCGATCGGTGAACACCCGGGCAGCGGTGATTTCTGCTTTCATTTCCGCCATCTTGAAGCGGGTATTCTGAAACGCAATCACCGGCTTTCCAAAGGCGTTGCGTTCCTTGACGTAATCCAGGGTCCACTGCCAGGCAGATTCAGCGGCGGCAACAGCTCCGAGGGCAACCTGCAGACGCTCGGCCGCCAGTTCCTGCATCAGCTGGAAAAAGCCCTGGCCCTCAC
>PYVH01000310.1 GCA_003030785.1 Marinobacter sp. B9-2
AACTCCCTCGTATTTATCGGTTATTGACAGTAACCGTACGAAAGGAGCTTAAAAATTGAAATATAAGATTAAGGCCATTATATCAGGAAATGTGGTAGAGGTCTACAGGTATGGGATTCCAGTAAGAACTGGAAAGGATAGAACCATTTTCGATAGAGGTTCAGGGAACGCTATAAAAGCGCCTGAGGAGGTCGAGAAGATGAAACAAGAGAAAAGTCTATCAAACTCTTTAAAAAGGACGAGAAACACGCTTAGAAGGCTTATAAACGCAAATACAGGGCGATGGGGCAAAGAGCGAGAGAAGTTTTTTACGTTGACGTTTAAAGAAAATGTTACAGATCATGAAAAAGCGAATGCAGAATTTCGTTCATTCATCAAGAAACTAAATTATAAACTGTTTAAAAAAGAAAGTGGTTTGAAGTACGTCTGTGTGGTTGAGCGCCAAGAAAGAGGGGCGCTGCATTATCACATTATTTTGTTCAACATGCCGTATGTTCCACATGCAGAACTTTTAAAGCTTTGGGGGCATGGTGCGGTACGAATTAATGAAATTGACCATGTCGATAATGTCGGTGTTTATGTGGTGAAATATATCGAAAAAGAAATGAGGAATATGCAGTCGAATAAATCTGCGAAAGTGAAAGATAAAAAGTTATATTTTGCGAGCAGAGGATTGTATAAGCCGGAGGAAATATCGGATGGAACAGCAGAAGGGAAACGAGAGTTACGAGAGATTGCTGGTAAGGTTGAAGGTCACGAAGTATACAGGAAAATGTACGAGAGTGAGCATTACGATACCTACGAGGTAATTCAATATAATTTAGCAAGAAAGAGCTGACGTAAAGTCGGCTCTTTTTTGTTTATATTATTCGAGCGCAGCGACAACCATTTCCAGTTATAATGGCCTTAATCTTATATTTCAATTTTTAAGCTCCTTTCGTACGGTTACTGTCAATAACCGATAAATACGAGGGAGTT
>PYVH01000311.1 GCA_003030785.1 Marinobacter sp. B9-2
AGGGCCGGCTCATTTAGCCAGCTCAGGGGATTACCGCGAATACGCCAACGAAAGAACCGGGGCGGTAACGCCAGCGTCTGCCAGTGATAGTCACCCAACATCCCGGTGATCTGATTCCGCCAGCGTTTATGGCTGGCTGCATCGTAGCCGGACAGAAGGAGAATTCTCGGTGCGTCGTCAGGCGAGTTATGCAATGTGGAATCAGCCATATCAGAATTGGGTCGATGGCGGCGCAACTCTCGTGATTGCGAGCCTTGCCCCATCTGCTCGGGAAGCGCAAGATCCTATCAAACGGCTGAAAACAGATCAAAAATCGACCAAGCCAGCATCAGGAGAGAAAATCCATGGCGCCGGAAGAACAGGCCAAGTTTCGTCAGCTCCTGCTGAAACTCCGTGAAGACCTGCTCTCGACCAGTGAAGTGCGAGATGAAACCAGTGACACCGTACATCTGGACCAGCAAAGCGTTGGCCGGCTCTCCCGGATGGACGCCCTGCAGGGGCAGGCCCTGGCCAAAGCGGGCAAGGAACGGGCGGAGCGACAACTGAAAATGATCGAAGCCGCCTTGATGCGCATCGACAACGATGAGTATGGCGAGTGCATGGAGTGTGGCGAGCCGATCAACCCGAAGCGCCTGGAGATTGACCCGACTACTCTCTATTGCATTGAGTGCGCAAGCTAACCGGATCCGGCCTCAGGCCTGGACCTGGACAGCGACCACAGTCCCAGCACCGGCCCCGGGAACAGAAGCAGAACCACCCAGACATTCAGTTGCCCCCATAATCCGCTGGTCAGCCAGATCGCCGGCAGGGTCAGCCCGAAGCCGACCGCGTTCATCACCGCCAGGGAAGAGCCTACCGATTCCTTCGGTGCCGTTGCCGCGGCCAACGCCGAAAACTGAGGCGAATCTGCCACTACCGCAATTCCCCAGACAATCAGCAACGCGATCAGCAAGACCGGAGCCAGTCC
>PYVH01000312.1 GCA_003030785.1 Marinobacter sp. B9-2
CACGGCGAACTTTCGTTTGTTGTACGGGTGTGGCGGGCAACTGAGTGCGCAAGAGGCCGAAGAGCATGTGCAGGACGTGGTGAAGTTGTTTATGCGGGCCTATCGACACAACAGCGTTGGCGGTAGCGACCTACGGTAACCACGATGCGAAGCGAGCCGCTCTTGATCTTGCTCTTGATCTGCTTGTGATCTTGATCTCAGGCGCCCCGTTAAACCACGCTGGCCGAACGCAGGCTTGAATTCGTGGCCCACGGATTCAAGTCTGCGTTCGGGCACACCGAGCCTAAGCGAGGTGCCGAGTGGTGGGGCAAGAGCGTTTTGCTTACTTTTGCGCTTTTCAAAAGTGAGCCGCCGTCAGGGCGGAACCCTAAGCGGCCGTTACCGCAGGAATGGATATGTACCCGGTATAACTGCGTCGCCTGTTAGGCCGCCTTCGCGAGCAAGCCCGCTCCCACAATTGGGTTGCGGGGTGTCAGGGAGATAGGTGCCGGCTGGCAGGCCGTCATCGCAGGCAAGCCAGCTCCCACATTTGGATGGCGGGGTGTCAGGGAGATAGGTGTCTGATGCCGAGCGCGAAAAACTCGCGCTCTAATCTGAGATAAATGGCCTCAGAATTTTTTGCAGCTGTTGCAACAGAATATCAAAACAGACCGGCAGGTTCGGCCTGAATGTCCCAACTGAAGATCAACACCTCCTTTGCATCACTCCCTTTACCGCCCCCAACGGTGTATTTGATGTCAGTGGTTTCTATGTGGAAATCAGCAAATACCCTACGGATGTCAGGGTGGTCATTCAGGCTAACGATAGCCTTGCCCTTAATTTCTCTTAAAACTGTGGCCATCGCTTCGTACTGTTCCAGCCCAAACGGAACGCCGTAGCCTTCCGTCTGCCAATACGGCGGGTCACAGTAAAACAGCGTGTGTTCACGGTCGTACTTCTTCATCACCTCTTGCCAACCCAAGTG
>PYVH01000313.1 GCA_003030785.1 Marinobacter sp. B9-2
GATGCCATCGAGTCCATCCCGGAAGTTCTGGAAGTGGAGATTGGTGGCGATCGGGAGGATCTGCTGGAAATCGTGGTCGATCCCCAGGTACTGGAGAGTTATGGCGTTGATTTTGATCAGTTGGCTTCGCTGGTAACCCGCAACAATCAGCTGGTGGCGGCCGGCTCGCTGGATACCGGCAACGGCCGCATGGCCCTGAAAGTGCCCGGGGTGATCGAAACCATCGAGGATGTGATGTCCATGCCGATCAAGGTGGACGGTGACACAGTGGTCACCTTCGGCGATGTGGCCATGCTCCAGCGCACCTTCAAGGACCCCACGGGCTTTGCCCGCATCAACGGCGAGCCGGCGCTGGTGCTGGAAGTGTCCAAGCGCTCGGGTGCCAACATTATCGAGACCATTGCCCAGGTTCGTGAGTTGATCGATCAGGCCAGACCGGAGCTGCCGGACTCTCTGGAAATACGCTACATCATGGACCAGTCCGAGGAAGTCCGGGATATTCTCAGTGACCTGTTGAATAACGTGCTCACCGCCATCGTGCTGGTTCTGATTGTGGTGATTGCCGCCATGGGGCCGCGTTCGGCGGTTATGGTGGGGCTGACGATTCCTGGCGCCTTCCTCACCGGCATCCTGGTGATCTGGAGCATGGGGCTCACGCTCAACATCGTGGTGCTGTTCAGTCTGATCCTGGTGGCCGGCATGCTGGTGGATGGCGCCATTGTGGTGTCGGAGCTGGCGGACCGGAACCTGTCGGAGGGGCAGACGGTAAAGCACGCCTGGGCCGAGGCGGCCAGTCGCATGGCCTGGCCCATTATTGCGTCGACCGCGACCACGCTGGCTGTGTTTGTGCCATTGCTGTTCTGGCCCGGCGTTGTCGGGGAGTTCATGAAGTTCCTGCCGCTGACGGTGATTATCTGTCTGATTGCTTCCCTGGCCATGGCGCTGGTGTTCCTGCCCGTGCTG
>PYVH01000314.1 GCA_003030785.1 Marinobacter sp. B9-2
GACTTCCAGCATGTGCGCCAGGCGGGTCAGTTCCTCACCCGTATGGCCGTTGACCGGATCGTAGAGGGTCAGGGTCATCACCGGCACATCATCGATGCCCTTGGGCTTGATCACCGGCTGGGTCGCGCCCAGGTTGGGCGGCAACCAGTCCTGGTTGGAGTACACCTGGTTGTACAGCCGCACCAGGGCTTCCTGCCGTGGAATACCCACCTCGAACTGCACCGTGATCACGGCCTGGCCCTGGCGGGATACCGAATAGACGTGTTCGACGCCCTGGATCTCACTCATCACCTGTTCGGCGGGCGTGGCAATCGCGCTTTCCACCTCCCGGGTGCTGGCGCCGGGAAAGGCCACCATGATATCGGCCATGGTGACGTCAATCTGGGGCTCTTCTTCTTTGGGCGTGACCACCACGGCCAGGATGCCCAGAACAATTGCCAGAATGGCCAGCAGCGGTGTCAGATGGTTGTTCTGAAAAACCCGGGCGATGGCACCGGATGGACCAACGGGCGGCAGATCACGGCTCACGGGTTCGACTCCTCGCCCGTTCTTTCAAGCGGATTCAGGCGCTCGCTGCCCACCAGTACAGACGGGTTTGTGACTACTCGCTCGCCCTCGCTCAGGCCCGCAAGAATCTCCAGCCTGCCATTGTCCCGCGCCCCGGTGCGAACCTGCCTCAGCCTGGGCTGATCCTGATCATCGAGCACAAATACCGCCCTGAGTTCACTGCGTTGAATCAGGCTGCTGGCCGGCACCCACAGGGCCTCCCGGGTGGCAACCGGCACGCTGACTTTCACCAGCATGCCGGGAAACAGGGAACCGTTGGGCTCACTCAGGCGCATGCGCAGGCGGAAAGTATGGGTTTGCGGATTCGCATAGGGATAGAAAGTCATTTCACCGGTTTCCAGCACCCGGCCGTCGGCCAGGGTAACCTGGGCCTGACGCTCCGTACGCGCCAGTTC
>PYVH01000315.1 GCA_003030785.1 Marinobacter sp. B9-2
GAGATTGTGGATCGTGACCTGGAACGACATCCGGGTGGGAATGTTGGCCTTGATCAGGCAGGTAATCACATCCACCGAAGGCCGCTGGGTGGCAAGAATCAGGTGAATACCCGCCGCCCGCGCCTTCTGGGCAATCCGGGCAATCAGTTCCTCAACTTTCTTGCCGACAATCATCATCATGTCGGCGAATTCGTCGATCACCACCACGATGAATGGCAGGGTGTCGAGTTCCGGCCGCTCCTGCTCATCGTTGGCCAGATACTCGTCGGGCTTCCAGAACGGATCCAGGAGCGGTTCACCAGCGGCCACCGCGTCTTTAATCTTGCGGTTGTAGCCCGCAAGGTTACGGACCCCGAGGCTGGCCATCAGCTTGTACCGGCGCTCCATTTCAGCCACACACCAGCGCAGTGCGTTGGCCGCTTCCTTCATGTCGGTGACCACCGGTGCCAGCAGGTGGGGAATGCCATCGTAGATGCTCAGTTCGAGCATCTTGGGGTCCACCATGATGAAGCGGACCTCTTCCGGGCCTGCCTTCAGCAGCATGCTCAGGAGCATGGCATTGACGCCGACCGATTTACCGGAACCGGTGGTGCCCGCCACCAGCAGGTGCGGCATTTTGGAGAGATTGGCGACCATGGGGTTGCCACCAATATCGTTACCCAGTGCCAGGGTCAGCGGTGAGCTGGATTCCTGGAACACCCGCGCACCCAGCACTTCGCTGAGCCGGACCATTTCCCGTTCTTCGTTGGGAATTTCGATACCGACGACGGACTTGCCGTGGATTACCTCGACGACCCGAACGCTCAGTACCGCCAGAGACCGGGCCAGATCCTTGGCGAGATTGGAAATCTTGCTGACCTTCACACCGGGGGCCGGTTTGATCTCGAACCGTGTAATCACCGGGCCCGGATTGACCTCGACAACTTCCACTGAGACACCAAAATCCCCCAGTTTTTCCTC
>PYVH01000316.1 GCA_003030785.1 Marinobacter sp. B9-2
TGACGGCGGTTGCAAGGCCATGTGCCAATACCTGTTCAAACTCAAGCCAAACCGTGGCAAGCCGGTACCAGGTGGGGAAGAAGAGGATAACGGCAATGGCCGTGGCAAGCAGGTATGGCCGGGACTCGGGAAGTTGGTCTAATGTCTTCCTTAACATCGTTTGCTGTCCGTCAGGTGTCTTTATTATAAAGTAGAGAATACTGTTTATTAGCTATCCGTAAAACACCAATCTTTTCTCATAAAAAAAGCCAGCCGAAGCTGGCTTTTTAAGCCTCAATAAATGTTCAGGCTTTCATGCGGCGGCGAGCTGCGCCGAGGCCTGCCAGACCGAGGCCGAGCAGGGCGAGGGTGCCTGGCTCAGGTACACGGGCGACTTCGAAAGCTACGCCACTGATAAGGTCAGGATCAGTACTCCGAAGCACCGCTTTGTCAAACTCCCCAGAAAAATAGAAGTATTGATCAACGTTGAAGTTGTTTGGTGAGGTTCCATATCCGGCATCGTCACGAGCCTGTGTGCCGCTGTAGGTAAGAACATCGCCGCCAAGGTAGAAATCGATGTAGTTATAAGAATCGATCGAACCCCAGTAGAGGTCAAGCTCACCAGTCAGGCCATCAATCGTAATGAAGTTACTGGCTCCACTCGGAACATTATTCAGACTGGTTACGTTATATGAGATAGTATCTGGACCATTCCCAGTATCATCTCCTGGACGCTTAGCAACCCCCGAAGTGCTGGTTGCAGGGTCAATTACCGCGCCGCCAGACACACCGGTCAAACCTGAGCTTGCGAGGTCCTGACAGGTGCCTGGGCAAAAGTCCCCGGCGGCCAAGATTGTTGTAAGTGATGGAGCAGCCAGTGCTGCAGAGCTTAGGCTAAGCGCCGCTCCAGCAACAATGCATTTTAAAGCTAGAACCTGTGATTTTGTGTGTTTCATTGTCAATCCCCTTTT
>PYVH01000317.1 GCA_003030785.1 Marinobacter sp. B9-2
TCCCGACTGCATCGCGCGGCCCGAGGCATGGAACAAGCCACGGCGGTAATCCAGGTCCAGTTGGGGAATATCCAGGTGGCGAAGATTGCCCTGATTGTCCCGGATGCCCAGATTGACGCGCGTGATCTTGACGTAGGGGTCTGACAGCCAGTTGCCGGCAAGCTCCAGCCACTCCTGAAGCTGGTTGCTGACCGGCTCCGGAATTTCCGCGCCCCGGACCGCCACATCACCGCCGCGCTCCTGATTAATAGTGAGCTCCAGGCCGTCAGCCTGAAAATCCTCAAACACGATTCTGAGGCGCGTCAGCGAAGCAAGCGCATCAAAGCGGATGTTCAGGTGCTGAAGGTTGGCCACAACAATCCCGGTATCAGGATGACTGACCTGGATGTCACTGGCGGTGAACGAGGGATCCAGCCAGTACCATTGGGAGGAGAGGCCGCCGATGCTGACATCGTGACCCAGCCGATCGGAAAGCTCCCGGGCCAGATCGTCCCGGAAGTTGTCCACGTTCTGGGTCAACTGGCGGCCCAGCCCTGCATACAGGGCCAGCAACACCAGCAGCGTCAACAGCAGCCACCAGATCAGGCTGGCCAGGCGCGCCAACAGCCGAACAGGAGGGCTCTCGGGCAGGTTCTCCGGCAGCGGCGGTTCGCGATCAGCAGAGGACATCCGGCCCCCTTAATCCAGTACCCGGCGCAGTTTCCCGGGCTCAGAGCAGAACCACATCGTACTGCTCCTGACTGTAGAACGGCTCCACCTGGAAGCGAATGGTCTTGCTGATGAAGGTTTCAAGATCGGCCACGTTGTCGGATTCTTCATCCAGCAGGCGATCC
>PYVH01000318.1 GCA_003030785.1 Marinobacter sp. B9-2
GCCTGGCTCTGGCCCGCAGCAGCTCCGGATCCTGCCCTGGTTGAGGCCACACGTTTCTTCCGGGCCGGGGACGGGAATCCCGGTGCTGACCCGGCTCTCTGGGGCCAGTGGTGGCCGTTTGTTACCATGCTGTGGGCAACCTGGGTTCTATTGCCACGCGTGCTTCTTTGCGGACTGGCTTTTGCCCAGACCCGACAAAAGGCCCATCGCCTGCTCGCCAGCCATCCGGCCATGCACGCGCTGATGTATCGCATGGAAACACCCGCCCTGGACACCGGCAACAGCCACCATGACGCCGACGACCTGCCCGACACCCGGATGCGGGATAACCTGCTGCCATTGCCCGACAGCGACACCCTGCTGTGCTGGGCTGGCACTGGCGAACCGGAACTGCCCGAAGCGCTTCGTTCAGGCAAGCAGCTTGTGCTCAGGGCCGGGGGCAGCGCCAGCCTGGCAGACGATAACGAGGCACTGCAGCGGATCGCCGAGCACCTGAAAAACCGTTCCAAAGCCGTCATCCTGCTGGTGCGCTGCTGGCAGCCCCCCACTGGGGAACTGCAGGATTTCCTGGAAACCGCCCGTGACATCTGGCCCAGCGGGACCCGCGTTGCTCTGGTGCCCCTGGCCGCCGACATCAACCACGAGCCGGGTGCCCACCAGATTCAGCCCTGGCTCCGGTTTGCCGAGCGGGTTGGCAGCGAGTTCGTCCAGGTTTCGCTGCCGCCCTTCCAGATGCGGGATCCCTATTCAGCGGTCGGGGAGCCCTTATGACCCAGGCACCAACCTTTGCCGTCGTGGGGCACCCGAACAAGGGTAAATCCAGCGTGGTGGCCACCCTGTCCCAGAACGACGCCATCGCCATTGCCCTGGAACCCGGCACCACCCGCAAGCGCCAGGCCTATCCGTTGAAAGTGGACGGCCAGACCCTCTACAACCTGAT
>PYVH01000033.1 GCA_003030785.1 Marinobacter sp. B9-2
CGATTGTGACTTTCACGTTTGCCTTAGCCATTTGGAATGAGCCGTCTTCCATTTTCGCGACAGCAACAACATTCTGCGTCGTGGCAAGACGGATCCGCGTGGAGGCACTGCGAGACGCGCTGAGTGGCCCGAATTTGAAGGTCGCCACGTTGGGAACGGGGTTGCCGTCCGCGTAAAGCGTCACTTCGACTGCACCGGGCGCATCGACTTCGATGGGCACGGTGTTTCCGTTTTCGGCAATCTCCGGGGCAGTAATTGTGACCGCGCCCTCGCCAATTTTCGCACCACCTGTCAGTTCCGCGATTGCATCATCTGTCAGGCTCGCAAACGCGGGCAAGCCGGACAAAGCTGCAAAAGCAGTTGTTCCGGCAGCAAGCGCAAGAACCTTTCTACGTGTCAGTTCCATGTGAACCTCCGAATTGAGAAGTTAGTCTTCTTTGAGTGTCATAAGGTAGGCAACGACATCCTCGACCTGTTGTGCGGTCAGGATGCTCTTGCCTGCGAAATCATCCAACGGGCGCGTGTAGCCGCTGTCGACATAGAATGCGGGCATGATCGTACCCTCAAACATCATTTTCGAATTGGTGACGATGCCGCGCAGTTCTGCTTCGGTCCATCGATCCGCGACCCCATCCATGGGTGGGCCCACTTCGCCGTGAAAGCTTTCTTCAGCCATATCGGAGTTCATGTGACACGCGAGGCAGTTCCCTTGCTTGCGATTGGCAAAAACCTTGCGCCCGTTCGCTGCATCACCTGCGGTAGCCGTTAGCGCAGCCTCGACGGCACCATTCGTAAAGGACACTGCCATCGGCTTCACATCTTCAGCGACTACCATCGATGCACCAAAAACGGCGATCGCGGCAAATCCCAATACGTGCTTCATGTACCCTCCCTAGGCAAATTCTTCACTTTTCTTTTTGTAGTACACTACGGCATGCACAGTTTCAGATGCAACGATAAATTCAACTAAGTGAATTTTAAGATGTTTGCGCACGCAGCATTGGTACCGCAACTTTCTGTGCAGACGCAGCGTTGTCGGGATTACTCGGCAAACTTGCGTGCATGGTATTTCTGGAAGGGTTCATCACCGGCATATCCTTCCTCCACCACCCAGTTGAGTATGTTGAAGGTGGTCCAGTGCCCGAATGCCCAATAAACGCGACATCAAACATAAAGCGTCACTTCTCATCTTGACACATTCAAAGATCAGATTATGTTTAATTCAAGTTGCCCCGTCAACTATTGGAGTTTGAGCCGTGTTAAGAGTGCTCTCACTAGCCTTTGGTTTTGCGCTTCCTTTACCGGCGATTGCAGATAAATACCTGCTGATGGCTGAGGAGAACGGATGTTATTGGTGCGCGCTTTGGAATGAAGAGATTTCGCACATCTACCCAAAGACGATTGAGGGCCAAACAACTCCGCTTAGACGCTATGATCTGCACGGTGAAACGCCCGATGTGGAGTTTGTCAGAAAAGCCCACTTCACGCCGACATTTATCCTCGTTGACAACGGTCGGGACAAAGGGCGCGTAGAAGGGTATCCAGGTGAGGATTTCTTTTGGAGTTTGCTCACAATGATGTTTGAGCGGGCGAACATCTCCTTGGAAAAAGAAAGCTAAATGAATATGACGGTGAACATGTCTATAAAATCTGACACATCTGTTGCTCCGGTCTCTCGGCTTCCTGTATTCAACAAAAACATGTCTGCCGAAGACATTGAAAAAATGACACGTAACGCGCAAGAAGCGTCTAACTTCCTCAAGGCAATCAGCCATGAAGGTCGTTTGATGATCCTGTGCCACCTTGCGTCAGGCGAAAAAACGGTTACCGAGTTGGAAGAACTCCTGTCAGCACGCCAGTCAGCTGTCTCGCAGCAGCTGTCACGGTTGCGTCTCGAAGGGATCGTCAAACCCCGCAGAGACGGTAAAGTGATTTACTACAGCTTGACAGATCACCGCTCCACGCAAATCATGGAGGTCGTCTACGACCTGTTTTGCAGGCAGGACTGACCCGACACCTCGCCAGTGCCGGGCACTGGGAGGGACACATGCTGGAAACATTGGGAGAAGCGAATACCGTCGCGTTCTTTGGCTTATTGGGCGGCATCGCCTTAGGGCTCGCGGCCCGCGTGGGCCGGTTTTGCACCTTAGGCGCCATTGAAGATGCGCTTTATGGCGGCGATGATCGCCGGCTGCGCATGTGGGGCATCGCCATTGGCGTCGCGATCATCGGCACCCATCTCGCTATTTCCGTAGATCTGTTCGAAAGTGGTGAAACCGCTTATCTGAACCTTGTCTGGAACCCCCTTGCAACGATCATTGGTGGCCTGTTGTTCGGTTACGGTATGGCCTTAAGTGGCAACTGCGGCTACGGCGCGCTGGCCCGATTGGGCGGCGGCGACTTACGATCGTTCGTGATCGTGCTTGTAATGGGACTGTCGGCCTATTTTGTGATGTCCGGCCCGCTGGCGCATGCCCGTGTGTGGCTGTTTCCGGTAGAGACCGATGCCACCTCGTCTCAAGGATTTTCGCAGTTTTTCTCCACTGTCGGGGTCTCCCCGCTTGTCACAGGACTTGTCGCTGGCGGAGCATTGCTTCTCCTCTCGTTGTCCAAGGCTGACATGCGCAGCTCCCCCTTATATATTTTTTGGGGCGCAGTTGTGGGGCTTGCAATAGTATCCGGCTGGCTAGGCACATCCTGGGTGGCCGAAGTTGGTTTTGAGGCGGAACCCATCGAAACACACACATTCGCCGCTCCTATCGGCGACACGATTTTTTACAGCATGACTGCATCGGGCAATGCCCTGTCTTTCAGCGTGGGATCAGTTGTCGGCGTCGTCCTTGGCGCTGCACTTGGTTCGTACTCAAAAGGGCATTTCCGCTGGGAAGCCTGCGAAGATCCCCGCGAACTAAGACGTCAAATTCTAGGTGCCGCGTTTATGGGGCCAGGTGCAATCCTGGCCATCGGCTGTAGCGTTGGTCAGGGCATCTCTGCGTTTTCTGTCTTGGCCTATAGCGCCCCTGTTGCGTTCGCTGCGATTTTCGCAGGTGCAATGCTTGGCCTCAAACAATTGATAACAGGGTTTGCTCCAGCGGAGTGAGGCTTCACATAACTCGCCTTCTGTCCTGTCGAAATTTGTGATGCGGTCGGACGGTATTGCCAATGTGTTGGCGGCAGATTGTGCTTCATTGGCGGAGGCTGGGTCAGGCCACCGATTTCGTCGGTGTCGCCAGCCCATAGGCTGAATGCATCGGAACGGGCGTGGCGGTATGAAGTTGCGGTGCGTTGATAGCGGCGGGAGCGGCAATGCGATGCTGCGTCAAAAGATCTGGTGCCGCGTCCCTGAGAACCTCAATCTACTGCTAGCTATGCCAGACCGGTTTGCGTGACCCAACCTTGACGGGCACCACAGTCTGACCTCCGATCGCCGGACAGCTTGGAGCCAGTATTGGATCAAACGCGGGAGAAGATCGAATATCTGAAACTCTGGGGGGCACCGCTCGGGGTTACATGTGTCAACTTGATGGTTGATCGGAAGGTGAAACTCTGCCCCAACTGCGCTGACATTTCCGCCGCCGAATATCGCTGAACTGGCAACCCGCTGCATCGACGAGGTCCATCCTCGGCAAAGGTGGCCATGACGATCCTGCTTCCAGGTCGTGTCGCGGCGCGAAGTCTACGCATGTAAGCGGCGCGTTCAGCCGTTTCGGTGAGGAAGTGAAACACCGCCCGATCATGCCAGACATCCCATGTTCTATGGGGCTTCCACTGCGTAACGTCCGCCGTGACAAACGTGGGCTGATATTCAACCATCCGCTCACGAACCGCCGAGAGCGCCTCATTCGAGATGTCGAGCAATGTCAGGTCACGGCATCCAGCCGCAACCAAAGCATCGGCGAGACGTGACCTGCCCGCACCCACGTCGATCACACTCAGATCCTTTGCACCCTGACCGTCCAGGATCAGATCCAGACTGGGCTGCGCATCCTCCTGGTGCCATGAGACCTGCTGATCGGTCTTCTCGCTATAGGCGGTGTTCCAGTGGTCTTGCAGATCGCCATGCATTTCACACCACCAGCTTGATCGCATAAGCGACAATCCCAAGAGTGACGACGCTTGCGAGCCAAAGGACAATAAACCAGGCCCACTTCGAAGACAGTGACTGTTTCATCAGTGATACCCCTTTGACGGATCCATTTTGCCGCGGAAGACCCAGTAGGCATATGCGGTGTAGGCGAGAATGATCGGGATCAGGATCGCCGCGCCTACCAGCGCGAAGGCCAGGCTTTTTTCCGGTGCTGCCACCTGCCAGATGGTTAGGTTAGGCGGTACCATCATCGGATAAAAGCTGATCCCGATCCCGACAAAGCTGACCATGAAGAACCCAAGAGCGGACAGGAAGGGCCGCAAATCCTTGCCGTCATTGAGCCCGGTGAAGAACGACCAGGCGAGCCCCAGCATAAGGATCGGCACGATCATCGACCAAAGGCTTCCGGGCAGGTTGAACCAGCGGTGGAAATAGACCGGTTCCAGGAAGGGCGTGATGATGCTCACCAAGGCGATCAGGGCCAGCGTACCAGCGCCAAGATACCATGCGTAGCCGCGCATCTGGAGCTGAATATCGCCTTCGGTCTTCAACACCAGCCAAGTCGCGCCGAGAAGCGCATAGCCGACGACGACGGCAAATCCGGCTAGGATGGAGAACGGAGTCAGCCAGTCGAACCAACCACCAGAATAGGCGCGCTCCGTCACCTCGATCCCTTGCACCAGCGCACCAAGGGCGATGCCCTGGCAGAAGGCCGCGAGGGTGGAGCCACCAAAGAAAGCCCAATCCCACACGCGCTTCCAGCGTTTTGTCCGCCAGCGGTATTCAAAGGACACACCGCGAAAGATCAGCGCTAGCAACATCAAAGTGATCGGCATGTAAAGCGCAGGCATGATTATGGCATAGGCCAGCGGGAAGACGGCGAAGAGCCCGCCGCCTCCCAGCACCAGCCAGGTCTCGTTCCCGTCCCAGACGGGTGCCACCGAGTTCATCATCAGGTCGCGGTCCCCTTCCGACCGGGCGAAGGGGAACAGGATCCCGAGGCCGAGGTCAAACCCGTCGAGGATGACATAGACCAGCACTGCAAAGGCAATCAGACCGGCCCAGATGAAGGCGAGCAATTCAAACTCAAGCGACATGGTTCATTCTCCTGGCATGGCGTCTGGGTGGGTCTGCGTGACCGGCGTGAGTCCGGCACTTCGGATGGGTCCGTCCCGCAGGCCGAGCTTCGGTGTTGCCGGGCGCTTGTTCATCATCCGCAGGACATAGAAGGTGCCGGCGCCGAAGACGAAAAAGTAGACCACGACGAAGGCCATGAGCGAGGTCGCCACCGCGGGGGCTTGGACCGGAGCCAAGCTGTCGGCCGTACGCAAGAGACCATAGACCGTGTAAGGCTGGCGTCCGACCTCGGTGGTGATCCACCCGGCCAGCACGGCGATGAATCCCGCAGGCCCCATCACCACCGCCGCGCGGTGCAGCCAAGTCCAATCATAGAGCTTGCTCTTCCAGCGCGCCCAGGCCCCCCAGAGCCCTAGTCCCAGCATCGCGAAACCGATACCGACCATGACGCGGAAGCTGAAGAAGACGATGGTCAGCGGCGGCCATTCCGATTTCGGAAATTCGTTCAGCCCTTTAATCTGGCCATTCAAACTGTGGGTGAGAATGAGTGAACCGAGATAAGGAACCTCAAGGGCGTAATCCAGTTGGCCGGTCTCCGCATTGGGAACACCGAACAGCGCCAATGGCTGGTTATCACCATGACTGTCGAAATGCCCCTCCATCGCCGCGACCTTTACGGGCTGATGCTCCAGTGTGTTGATCCCGTGCATGTCGCCCGCGAAAATCTGGATCGGGGTGACAAGCACCGCCATCCACATCGCCATGGAAAAGGCGCGGCGCGACTCCTTGTCCGTTTTGTCGCGCAAGAGATGCAGCGCGCTGACGGCGGCGACCACGAAGGCAACGGTGAGGTAGGCGGCCAGCACCATATGCACAAGGCGGTATGGGAAGGAAGGGCTGAAGATGATCGCCAACCAGTCCTCGGGCACAAACTGCCCGTTCGCCGCTATCGAATACCCCTGTGGTGTCTGCATCCAGCTATTCACCGCAAGAATCCACGTGGCGGACATCAATGTACCGATGGCCACCATGGCCGTGGCAAACATGTGCAAACGCTCGCCGACTTTTTCGCGGCCAAAGAGCATGATGCCCAAGAATCCAGCCTCAAGGAAGAACGCGGACATGACCTCATAGGCCATGAGCGGTCCGACAACCGGTCCGGCCTTGTCCGAAAACACCGACCAGTTGGTGCCGAACTGGTAGGACATCACGATCCCCGAGACGACCCCCATGCCGAAGGCCACGGCAAAGATCTTCTTCCAGTAGTTGAAGAGGTTTAGATAGGTCTCGTCCCGCGTCTTGATCCATAGCCCGTTCAGCACCGCCAGATAGCTGGCGAGGCCGATAGAAAAGGCAGGAAAAATGATGTGAAATGACACCGTGAATGCGAATTGCACGCGGGCGAGCGTTTCTGCACTGAAACCGTCAAGCATTCTTAGACCTCTGAGTATATGGTGGGGCGAGCAAGTAGCCCACCCGACAAATGTTATGTTTTGGGACCGAAGTCTTCGGCCGTAATCACCCCGTCCGCGTTGCGGTCGATGGAAGTCAGCCACGCGCCAACCTGCCCCAGGAATTCTTCGCGGGTCACAAGACCGTCGCCGTCAACATCATTGAAAGCCATTTGCATGCCTGCCTGAACCTTGTTCATTTTGCCACCGGCATGTTCGGGTTGTCCTTCCATGTCGTTTTTGCGGGCTTCGTCGAAATACCCATATTCCTCGGCATTGAGTTTACCATCTTCGTCACTGTCGAACGTGAAAAAGACGTCGCCACGCTTTTCCGCCAGCTCTGCGGCTGTGACCTGGCCGTCACCATTCAGATCCCAGTTTTCGATGAAATGCGCGCCGGGTTTGTTCTCGCCGCCGGCAAATGCGGCGACGGGGGTGACGGCAAGGCATAGTGCCAGAAGGGTTTTCATTGCGTTTTCCTTTTTTCAGGGTTCAGATCTTGATGTGTTCAGAGGCGAACTTAGCTGCCGGCAGTCCCCAGTTCGGAATGCGACCGTGATTGCGGAAAAACATTTCCTTGTAGAGCACTTTCTGCGCGTAGGGCATGCGGCCCATTTCGAGGATCTGCGTATCGCCGCCGAAGTTGAACCAGGAATTGGAGTGGATGTAGAACGCCTTGCCGCCGCCCATGTCACCAATGCAGATGACCTCTGGCTGCCACGGCTCGTCGGCCTTGTCGGCAGACATCTTGCCCACCTCTTTGGCGATCTGTTTGCCCACGATCTCGCACTCCTGGTGGCCGATAGCGCCCAGTTTGGGCACCGTGATAGCCGCCGCATCGCCGCAGGCGAAGATTTCCGGGTGATCGGGGTTGCGCATCTTCATGTCGGTGATGATGAACCCGACTTCGTCCGAGATCGGAAGACCCTTGAGGAAGTCATGCGGTTTCCAGTTCGGGAAGACGATGCTGATCTCTGCATCCAGTTTTCGCCCGTCGCGGAATTCGATGCCCTGATCGGTCAGCCGTGTGATGCCCTCGACCTTGTTCATGTAGCCGAAGCCCATGGACGACGCGGCCTCCAGCAGCTGTTTGACGACCTCTTCGCCAGCGTCTTCTGCGATCAGTTCGGCGGGGGTGAAGATGGTGATGTTCTTGGCGCCCCCCTTGCCATGTTCTTCAAGCCAGTGGGCCAGCGATAGTGACACTTCGACCTGAGGGCCCTCGCAAGCGGCCAGCGCCGTGGGAAGCCAGTCGGGCTTGCCTTTGGTGCCCTGCTCGAACCGGTCCGAGCCGACGGCAATAGGCCCGCCCTTGTAGTCGTTCTTGAGATACTCGATCAGCCGGTTGGCGTGATAGGAATCTGACACGGTATGACCATGTTCGGCAAACCCTTCGATATCGTCATAGGCAAGGATCGATCCGAGCGCGATGACAAGATAATCGTAGGCGATACGGTATTCCGGTGCGCCGAGACGTTCGTTGGGACGGACCCGCACCTGCCTGGCGTCGATGTCGAGACCCAGCACCTCTGCCTGACGGAACCTGATGTCATCGCGCGCCAGTGTATCGACCAGACCCATGTGCATGGTGACCGCCGGATCGCGGCCCTCAAAGACCTCCAGCGGGATATTCGGGATGTAGTCGAGATAGGCCTTGCGGTCGATCACGGTGATATCCACCGCGTCGCCGGCATAGTCGCGGATCTTCTGCGCTGCACCGAGGCCGGCAAAATTGCCGCCGAGAATGAGGACACTAGGTTTGGTCATGGCTCTGTCTCCTGTTTTGCACCGTTCTTTGGATCAGGCCACCGTGAACTGACCCATCATGCCGCCATCCTCGTGTTCGAGGATGTGACAGTGGAACATGTACGGGGTCTCGCGTGTCGCGGGCTTGTCAAACCGCACGAGAATCTCGGCGCTGCCGTCGACCAGCAGAACATCTTTGGTGCCCCTTTGTTGAAAGGGCACGGTCTTGCCGTTTTCGCTGAGTACGGTGAAGGATGTGCCGTGCACGTGGAAAGGATGTGCCATCATGTCTGAGGTCACCTCCCACAGCTCGACCTCGCCCCGCGGTACGTCGAAATCAATCCGGCCCATGTCGTAGGCACGACCATTGATCGCAAGTGGATTGCCGCTGCCGCGCATAGCCATCGGACCCATTTGAAGCGCGACTTGCCTGCGGCGCACCGGATCGCCCGTGATCGGTGTCGGGCCGCCCGCAAGGGATTGCGCAAGCGCCTGTCCGGCAGGAGCCGCCTTGTCCGGCGTCAGGTCAAGCACCCCAAAGGCGCCGTCGGCGGTTATGGCTTCCGGTGCTGCGCTGTCGCCACCGCCCATCATGCCGCCCATACCGCCCCGCATCATGCCGCCCATGGCCGCATTGGTGTCGGGTAACGAGACAAGGCGCACGGCGGCACCGTCCGACAGGTCGACGACAATTTCCGCCCGCTCTGCCGGGGCCAGAACCAATGCATCGCGCGCGAGGGGCGCTGGCAACAAGCCACCATCCGAAGCGATCTGATGAAAGCCTCGACCATCGTTAAATTTCAGAGTGTAGACGCGGGCGTTGGACGCGTTAAGAAGCCGCAGACGGACAAGGCCCCGCGCCACACTGGCATTGGGCTGAACCGCGCCGTTTACCAAGATCGTGCTGCCATGAAGCCCGTGCATCATGGTCGGCATGTCCAGCCCATAGGCCAGAACACCGTCTCGGTCGAAGAGCCGGTCCTGAATGATGACCGGGATGTCGTCTATCCCCCAGGTCGACGGCAAACCGGGGTTAGAGGCGTCGGGATCGTCAATTAGCAGCATGCCCGACAGGCCACGATAGACCTGCGGACCGGTCTCCCCATGAATGTGGGAATGATACCACAGCGTCGCCGCCGGCTGGTCGATTTCCAGTTCTGGCGCCCATGTCTTGCCAGGGGCAAGCGCCAATTGCGGCCCACCATCGACCGCGCCGGGCACATGTGCCCCGTGCCAGTGGGCTGTCACGGCGAAGTCCAAGCGGTTCTTCAGGACCGGGCGAGCAATCTCGCCCCGGCGCATTCTCAACACGGGACCAAGATACGGTTGGCTGTAGCCTAGTGTCTTTGCCTTCCCGCCCATGCCGAAATCGACCGCTCCCGCGATCGCCTCCAGCGGAGCGTCAGCGCGGCCCGAGGCATCAAGGATCGGCGGGATCGGCAGGGGTTGGCCCGCAACCGATCTGGCCGCAGCGCGCGTACCGACAAGGCTCGGTGTTGCAAGTGCAGATGCGGATACAGTCAGAAATCGGCGGCGGTCCATGTCATATACTCCGTCTGGTTGGTCGGGATTGCGTCAGGAGTTCAGCTTCACCTTACGCAAATAAGGGCGGATTTCATCCCATCCTTGCGGAAAAAGATCCTTGGCCTGTTCGTTCGCGATTGATGGCGGAATGATAGCATCGCCACCCGGGCGCCAGTCGGCCGGCAGGGCGACCTTGCTTTGATCGGCTGTTTGAAGCGCGTCGATAGCCCGCAGGATCTCGTCGAAGTTACGCCCCACGCTCATCGGATAGGTCATGGACAGGCGCAGCTTCTTGTCGGGATCGATGATGAAGACCGAACGCACCGCGGCGGTCTCGGACTCGCCCGGATGGATCATCTCGTAAAGCTTAGCGACGTCACAATCCGGATCCGCCACAATGGGGAAGCGCAGCGTTGTGTTCTGGGTGTCGTTGACGTCCTCGATCCACTTGAGGTGCTCGTGAACCGTGTCGGTGCTCAGCCCGATGGGCTTCACTCCGCGCTTCGCGAATTCCTCGACCAATTGCGCGGTGCGTCCCATTTCCGTGGTGCAGACAGGGGTGAAGTCCGCCGGATGGCTGAAAAAGAAGGCCCAATCGTCGCCAATCCAATCATGGAACGATATCGGGCCTGTGGTAGTGTCAGCGTTAAAGTCGGGAACGACGTCGCCTAGCAGCAGAGTCATGTTTGTCTCCTTCAATTGTCTGAGCAAGACCTATGCCCCGCGGGGCAGGAATTCAGTGACAATGTCACCTAACTTGCAAAAACTTCTATAGCATCTATAAGTTTTCCACGAGGTGACAAAATGAAGCTGACATCCTACACGAACTTTGCGCTGCGCTCGCTGCAGTTGGCGGCTCTGAAAGAGCCTGATCTGATACGGGTGGATGACGTGGTGCGCGTTCATGGCCTGGCCCGGCCGCATATCGTGAAGATCGTCCATGAACTCGGGAGAGCCGGTTATGTTGCCACGCAGCGCGGGCGAAATGGTGGGTTCCGTTTGGCCCGGCCCGCCGAAGACATCGTTATCGGAGATGTGGTGCGCCTGACGGAAGGGCCGCTCGACCTTGTTGAATGTTTCAACCCGGAAAGGAATACTTGCCCACTGATCGGTATCTGTAATCTGTCCCGCGCGCTGAAAGAGGCGACCGGGGCTTTCATGGCTGTACTGGATAATTTGACACTGTCAGACATCTCATCAAACCGAGGTGACTTGCTAGCGCGGATCGCCCCATTGGAAGAGGGCGTCGTGCTGCCGATGCGCAGAGCGAAATGATCGAAGATTGGACAGAGCGTTTCGAAGGCACGGCGGCCTTGCCACGTTTGGTACGTGATCGGCTGATGAAAGTTGCACGCATCGTCAAGATAGCAGCCGGCGCACAGGTGTTTGACCCTGCGCATGTGCCGGACAGTCTGTTTTTCCTCTATGACGGCCGTATTCGTGTTTCGCAAAGCTCGGACGGCGGGCGCGAGATCGTCCTCTACCGTGTCGATGCCGGAGACAGCTGTGTCCTGACCACAGCTTGCATGCTAACAGAGGAAGCCTACAACGCCCAAGGCGTGGCCGAGACGGACATCACGGCCGTTGTGTTGCCCAAACCGGCTTTCGACAGGCTGGTGGCCGAGGAAGAAGCATTTCGGAAATTCGTCTTTGCCGCTTACTCCCGTCGCTTGATTGACCTTTTGCGCGTGGTTGACGGCGTGGCGTTCGGACATATGGACAAGCGTTTGGCGGAACGGCTGCTGACATTTGCGGGAGGCGACAAGGTCGTATCCGCGACACATCAGGAACTGGCCAGCGAATTGGGCACCGCTCGCGAGGTCGTGAGCCGTGTTCTATCGGATTTCCAGAAGCGCGGTATGATCACCCAATCGCGCGGCCAAATTAAGCTGATCGACAAACCTGCTTTGCGTGCCATTTCAGATAATCGGTAACGCAGTTTTTCCGACTTGGGTGACAATGTCACTGAAGCATCAGAATCAAAGTTATATCTGTTCTGCAAGTATAGTGGATGGAGTAAGCCATGACGACCAATGTTGGAACGATTGACCGCATCTTGCGCGCCGCGCTAGGCGTGGTTTTGCTTTACCTTGCCTTCTTCAGCGGGCTGCCTCTGTTCGCGGCTCCGCTCTTCAAGTACGGCGCGGCCGTGATCGGTGTCGTGATGCTGGCCACGTCCACCCTGAAGCTGTGCCCGCTTTATTCGATTTTCGGCATCAAGACCTGTAAGGATTGCTGAAATGGAGACGCTGTTCACACCTTTCGCCTCTTTCGGTGGCGGCCTGCTGATCGGCCTCGGCGCGGTGCTCCTGATGCTCGGTTTGGGCCGCATCCTCGGTGCCACCGGCATCATGTCTGGGCTGGTCTTTGCGGAAAGCGGGTCGGAGTTCTCGTGGCGGGCCGCGATGGTCTTGGGGATGATCCTGGCACCCGGGGTGATTTTTGCCGTAACCGGCTCGATGCCCCAGATCACTGTGCCGGTAAACCCACTGATGATCGCCGTTGGCGGCGTGATCGTAGGCTTCGGGGCGAGCCTCGGGTCTGGCTGTACATCCGGCCATGGCGTCTGCGGCCTGTCGCGCCTGTCTGTCCGGTCGCTTGTAGCTGTCCCGACCTTCATGGCAACCGCTGCTCTCACCGTTTTCCTAATCCGCCACGTCTTCGGAGGCTGACCATATGAAACACATCTACGCTCTTTTGACCGGCCTCGTCTTCGGGATCGGGATCGCGCTTTCCGGCATGATGGACCCCGCCAAGGTTCTGAACTTCTTTGACGTCGCGGGCACCTGGGACCCGAGCCTTGCCTTCGTCATGGGCGGCGCGCTTGTTGTCACGTTCATTGGCTATCGTCTGGTTTGGCGTCGCGATGCGCCGCTTTTCGGCGGGCGGTTCCAGGTGCCGAATTCGTCTGCAATTGACGCCAAGCTCGTGGGTGGCTCGGCGATATTCGGCATCGGCTGGGGTATCGCGGGCTTTTGCCCCGGCGCGGCCATTCCGGCGCTTGGCACAGGTCGTTGGGAAGTCGCCCTGTTCCTTGGCGCAGTCGCCGTCGGCTTTATCCTGCGCCGTTTGCTGACGCAATCGCAACCTTCGGCCAAGACGGCCTGACGATCGCGGCCCCGGGCCGTGACGAGTAAAAAGGAGACCAGAAATGGCCAAATATCCGATTAACATGGACCTTCACCCGGAGGTCGAAGCGTTCTTTGACGAGCCGACCAACACGATCAGCTACATTGTCAAGGATCCCACATCCGACGCTTGCGCCGTCGTCGATAGCGTCATGGATCTGGACTATGCCGCCGGTCGCATCACGCATGATAGCGCAGACAGGATGGTTGCACGCATCAAGGAACGCGGCCTGAAGCTGGAATGGATCATCGAAACCCATGTCCACGCCGATCACCTGAGCGCAGCCCCCTACCTTCAACAGGAATTGGGCGGAAAGATCGGCATCGGCGAAGGAATCATGACCGTACAGGATACGTTCGGGAAGATCTTCAACGAAGGCACCGAGTTCCAGCGCGACGGGTCGCAGTTCGACGCCCTGTTCAAGGATGGCGACACCTATACCGTTGGCAACATGCAGGGCTTTGCCATGTTCACACCGGGCCACACGCCGGCTTGCATGGTGCATGTCATTGGCGACGCGGCCTTCACCGGTGATACGCTCTTCATGCCCGATGGCGGGTCCGCCCGCGCCGACTTCCCCGGTGGCGATGCCGGTGTTCTCTACGATTCCATCATGAAAGTCCTGAGCCTGCCGGACGAGATGCGTCTTTTCATGTGCCACGATTATGGCCCCGGTGGCCGCGAGATCGCCTGGGAAACCACGGTTGGCGAAGAAAAGGCCAACAACATCCACGTCGGCGGTGGCAAAACGAAGGAAGAGTTCGTCAAGTTCCGGACCGAGCGGGACGCTCAACTCGCCATGCCGAAACTGATTATACCGTCTCTTCAAGTGAACATGCGGGCGGGTGAAGTACCCACGGACAAAGACGGGAATCCGATGCTCAGAGTGCCCGTGAATGGCCTTTGAATAGTGTAGCGCCGACCCTATCCACTCGAAAGGAGACTATTCATGTCAAATAACAAGACGGTCGAAAACCTGAACAAGGCGCTTCAGATGGAGATCAGCGCCTCGCATCAATATCAACTTCATGCGCATGTGCTTGACGACTGGGGCCTTGACCGCCTTGCAGCCAAGATGCGCGAAGAGCAAGCCGAGGAAGCCGGTCACTCCGACCTTTTTATCGAGCGCATCCTGTTTCTGAAAGGCACTCCAGAAATCGCCTTCGAAAAAACTCCTAAACGCGCAGAGACGCTAAGGGACATGTTCAAAGCCGATCTGGCTGACGAAGAAGATGCCATTGCGTTCTATACACGTGCGGCGAGAGAGGCGTATGAGGCTGATGACATCGGATCCCGCAGGCTGTTCGAGACGATTGTACTCGACGAGGAGGGCCACAAGGCTTGGTTGGAATTGCAACTCGATCTGATCGAGCGGATTGGTGAACAGGCCTATAGCGCGAAACTGATTTCGGTTGCAAAGAGCGAAGACTCGTCCGTTTGAACACGCGAACACAAAACATCGCGGCACCAAGGGTGTGACTTACATAAATCACGAATGAGGTCGAAAAACATGGACAGCAATAAAATCACCGACAAAGTGTCGGTCGCGCCGCAGATCGCAGTGAACGACATCGAGACCATCAAGGCGGCAGGCTTCAAAGCGATCATCTGCAACCGTCCGGACGGAGAAGGCGCTAACCAGCCGACCTTCGAAGAGATCCAGAAGGCAGCACGGGAAGCGGGGCTTGACGCGGCTTATGTGCCGGTTCAATCTGGCAAGGTGACGGACAAGAACGTAGAGGAATTCGGCGCAGCGTTGAAAGAGTTGCCGCGTCCGGTTTTGGCCTATTGTCGGACCGGCACGCGGTCGGCGACGTTGTGGTCGCTGCACGAGGCGGTGAAGCGACCGCTGCCCGAGATCCTCGCGGCAACCAAGTCTGCGGGATATGACATGAACGGCGTCGCCCGCCGGATCGCCAACGGCGGCCGGACGCCCACGGAAACAGGCGACGCGAAGTATGACGTCGTGATCGTTGGTGCCGGAGCGGGGGGGATCGCAACTGCGTCGAGCCTCATTTCACGCAAATCGGACCTATCGGTCGCGATCATCGACCCGTCTGATGTGCACTACTATCAACCTGGCTGGACCTTTGTTGGCGGCGGTGTTTTTCAAGCCCGCGACACGGCCAAGACGATGGCTTCGCTGATTCCGCAGGGGGTCAAATGGATCAATGCGGCTGTTGCGGCCTTTGAACCCAAGAACAATGCGGTGATCCTCGACGGCTGCCGGGTGATCAAATATGACCGACTGGTTGTCGCTCCCGGTCTCAAGCTTGACTGGGATGCCGTCGAAGGCCTGAGCGACACGCTGGGCCGCAATGGCGTCACGTCAAACTATCGCTATGACCTTGCGCCCTACACCTGGCAGTTGGTGCAGGAGATGAAAGCGGGCCGCGCGCTCTTCACCCAGCCGCCGATGCCGATCAAATGTGCAGGCGCTCCGCAAAAAGCAATGTATCTCTCCGCCGACGCTTGGTATCGCCGCGGCGTTCTGAAAGACATTGACGTGCAGTTCATGAATGCGGGCGGTGTTCTCTTTGGCGTGAAGGAATACGTGCCGGCGCTCATGGAGTATGTCAAAAAGTATGACGCGACGCTGAACTTCTTCCAAAACCTCGTGTCGGTGGACGGCGATGCGAAAAAAGCGACCTTCAAGGTAGCCAAGCCCGACACCGATCCGGAAATGGTCACGGTAGATTTTGACATGATGCATGTCTGCCCGCCGCAGACGGCGCCGGATTTCATCCGGGTCTCGCCGCTGGCGGATGCCGCCGGTTGGGTGGATGTCGATCAGGCTACCCTCCGACACAAAACCTTCGACAACATCTGGTCGTTGGGCGATGTCATGAATGCGCCAAACGCCAAAACCATGGCGGCTGCGCGCAAACAAGCACCAACCGTAGCTGAGAATATTTGCGCCGATATCGACGGCGGTTCTCCGGTCGCGCAATACGATGGCTACGGATCGTGCCCGCTGACGGTTGAACGCGGCAAGATCGTGCTGGCAGAGTTTGGCTACGGCGGTGCGTTGAAGCCGTCTTTCCCGAAATTCGTCATCGACGGGACCAAGCCGTCCCGCGCAGCCTGGTTCCTCAAGGAAAAGATGCTGCCGTCGATCTATTGGCAGGGCATGCTCAAGGGGAAAGAGTGGATGGCAAAGCCCGAAGACCTAAAAGTTGAAACGGCAAAATAGTCAGTTTCTCCCTCATTTCGGCGGCCGTAGTGGCCGCCGAAAACAACCGATATCTATCCATTCGACTAGGCCCATGACCCCCAGACGGCCAGGGTCCTCACGTTGATTGCTGCTTTTACAGGATCGCTTCAATGACCACCTTACGCCGATACCTTCCGATCCTCGATTGGGGTCGCACCTACGACAAGAACGCGTTTTCTAACGACATGATCGCGGCGGTGATCGTGACGATCATGCTGATCCCGCAATCGCTGGCATACGCGCTTTTGGCAGGGTTGCCGCCAGAGGCCGGTATCTATGCTTCTATTGCACCGATCATCCTGTACGCAATATTTGGCACGAGTCGCGCGCTTGCGGTTGGGCCGGTCGCGGTGGTGTCGCTCCTGACGGCCAGCGCAATTGGCCAAGTGGCGGAGCAAGGCGCCGCGGGCTATGCTGTTGCAGCACTGACACTTGCCTTCCTGTCGGGCGGATTTCTGTTGATGCTCGGCGTGTTTCGCCTAGGTTTTCTTGCGAACTTCCTCAGCCATCCGGTGATCGCGGGTTTTATCACCGCATCAGGGATTCTGATTGCCACCAGCCAGTTCAAACACGTTCTTGGTGTGTCTGCTGACGGACATACGCTTCCGCAAATGTTGGCATCCATCGGGTCTCAACTGGACCAGATCAATTGGATTACGGTAGGAATTGGGGTCACGGCGACAGGGTTCCTGTTCTGGGTGCGCAAGAACCTCAAACCGCTTCTGAAGAGAACCGGGCTATCCCCGCTCATGTCGGATATTCTGACCAAGGCCGGGCCCGTTGCCGCGGTGGTTGCGACAACAGTTGCGGTTTGGGCGCTGGATCTGTCCAACAAAGGTGTGAAGATCGTAGGGGATGTGCCGCAAAGCCTACCGCCACTCACTATGCCAAGCATGTCCCCGGACTTGATCAGCACACTTCTGATACCGGCAATTCTGATTTCGATCATCGGTTTCGTAGAGAGCATATCAGTCGCGCAAACGCTTGCCGCCAAAAGGCGGCAGCGGATTGACCCGGATCAGGAGCTGATCGGTTTGGGGGCAGCCAACCTTGGCGCTGCATTCACCGGTGGCTTTCCGGTTACGGGAGGATTCTCGCGCTCGGTGGTCAACTTCGATGCCGGTGCCGAGACGCCTGCAGCGGGCGCATACACCGCCATGGGGCTTGCCATCGCCGCCTTGTTCCTGACGCCGCTTGTCTACTTCCTACCCACCGCAACGCTCGCCGCCACAATCATCGTCGCGGTGCTGAGCCTCGTGGATCTCTCCATTCTCAAGAGCACCTGGGTTTATAGCAAAGCCGACTTTGCGGCCGTTGCAGTAACGATCTTGCTTACGCTCGTTCTGGGCGTGGAGGTCGGTGTCGCCTCCGGCGTCATCATTTCACTGTTTCTTCATCTCTACCACACGTCGCGCCCGCATGTGGCCGAGGTCGGGCTTGTTCCCGGGACGCAGCACTTCCGCAATATCCTCCGCCACGACGTCAAGACTGATTCAACACTGGTGACGCTCCGCGTGGATCAGAGCCTCTTCTTTGTGAACGCCCGCTTTCTGGAAGACCTGATCCAGAACCGGGTTACAGACGGATGCGACATAAAAAACGTCGTCCTGATGTTTTCGGCGGTGAACGAGGTTGACTACTCGGCGCTCGAAAGTCTCGAAGCCATCAATCTTCGGCTCAAGGACATGGGCGTTGGCCTGCATTTGTCGGAAGTGAAGGGCCCAGTTATGGATCGCTTGAAACGGTCTCACTTCCTTGACGAACTGAACGGTCGTGTTTTCCTGTCTCAATTTGAGGCATGGCGGAACCTTACCAATTCGCGAAACATTGAGAACGCAGCGGAATAAGAAAGGGGAAAGTAATGGAGATTTTGTTCAAGGAAAGCGCATCGCGTGGCCCAGGCAGCCCGAAAGTCGTCGGGTTTTACGAGCCAGATACAGGCAGTTGTCAGTATATCTGCATTGATGAGGAAACGCGCCAGGCGGCGCTCATCGACATCGTTCAAGAATTCGATCCTGCATCTGCGACCACAAAATTCGACCACGCTCAATGGGCGCTGGATTACCTTGCGAAAGAGGAACTGGAACTTGTCTGGATCCTCGATACACACCCCCATGCCGACCACCTCATGGCGGCAGCGTGGCTGAAAGAACAAACCGGCAAACCAATGGCAATCGGCGAGAAAGTAAAGGAGATCGCGGAGCTTTGGCGGGATATCTACCACATGCCTGAGTCCTTCGATGCGGACCGGGACTTCGATCGGCTTTTTGCCGACGGCGACACGTTCAAGCTCGGGAATCTCGAAGCGCGCGTGATGTTGTCGCCCGGTCATACGTTGGGGTCCATTACCTATGTGATCGGAGACGCCATGTTCGCGCATGACACCTTCATGCAGCCCGATGCCGGCACCGCGCGGGCCGATTTTCCGGGTGGTTCGGCGGCCGAGGTCTATGACAGCCTTATGGCGATCCTCGATCATCCGGACGATTTCCGTATCTTCATCGGCCACGACTACGGTACCGAGGACCGCGAAGAACCGGCTTGGGAAAGCACAGTGAAGGAACAGCGCGAGGGCAACATTCATATCGGGGGTGGCGTTTCGAAAGGAGAATACGTTGAGCGCCGGGAAAAGCGTGACGCTACACTTGGATTGCCCGATCGCATGCTGGCTGCATTGCAGATCAACCTGCATGGGGGCCGACATCCTCAAGCCGAGTCCGACGGACACAACTACCTCAAGATCCCCATGAACAAATTCAAGGATTGAATCGACATGTCAAATCTCGAAAATTGGAGCCCTGATAAAGTACAAGCTGCTTTGAAAGCAGGGGAAATCGTACTGATCGATGTCAGAACGCCACAGGAATACATGATGGAGCATATCGACGGCGCGCTGTTGATGCCCATGGCTTTCTTCGACCCGAAGGCGCTGCCGACCCAGGACGGAAAACGGATCGTGCTGCACTGCGGTTCCGGAATGCGATCAAGCAAGGTCGCCGCACGCGCTATGGAGGCTGGTGTGACCCCTCTTGCTCATATGGAAGGGGGCATGGGTGCCTGGAAACAGGCGGGTCTGCCTTATCGTGGCACGGACATGTCGACCGGCGCGCCCGAAATGTTGAACGCGACGTGATGCAGCCGCATCTGGAAATACAGATACCTTCGGGTCAAACGCGACGGAATGTAATGGTCCGACTCGCGGCAGCGATCTGCATCGGCTTGGGGACGGTGAACGGGGCGTTCGCCGATACCCACGTTATGACTGCGCCCGATGCCTTCGCGCTCGTTCAGAGGGGGGACCTTGTGATGCTGGACATCCGGTCCCGGGAAGAATGGCTGGAAACCGGTGTTGCTGTTGGTGCCTTGCCGGTTTCCATGCATGAACCCGGTTTTGGCAGAAGGTTGATGGAAATTCTGCAGCAGTATCCGCCAGACAAGATCGCATTGATCTGCGCAACTGGGGGACGAAGCGAATTCGTGGTCAACCGTCTCGCGGCGCAAGGCATAATCGGGGTGAGGGATATCTCGGAAGGCATGATGGGGCAAGGCGACGCCCCGGGCTGGATCGCGCGCGGACTGCCAATCACCGCGCCTCAGAATGCGGAAGCGGAATATGAGGCGATGCGCGACAGCTGGGCAGAGAAATGAGCTGGGCTGACCGTTATGCAAAAGTGGGCTTCCTCTTCGGGACTGATCCTGCGACGGCCCTGAGACGTGACGCACCCGGGTTCCCGCCCCCCAGCTAAGCTGCTTATGCGTTGCCGATGGAGAAGGCCGTAATTCCGTCTGGCGTGCAGAACAAGGTCACGACCTTACTGCTTGGGATGCCTTTAGGGTTGCGGTTTTCATACATTTCGCCGGGCCTGGACTGCGAGAGGAGATTTTCCGCGACATGAAAGCAGCAGCTAGCCCGGGCGGTTTGATCTTTCTTAATAGGTATACCCCCGAACAGCTCGCGTTCGGTACAGGGGGGGCCATCTTTCGAGGAAAATCTTTATACGACAGGTCAGCTACGGTCTTGCGTTGAAGATTTCGGAATTCATAGGCTTACGGCTTGTGAGGCCGAGATAGAAGAGGGTGTAGAGCATTCCGGGCGCTCAGCGCTGATTGACCTTATTGCGCGCCAGCGGGACTGAATGGGCGCAGCTACTTCGAAAGGGCACATGTTGATGGAGTAAGTTGGTCTAACTGCCGCAGAAGGTTGTCAATCCTTGCGGCGATCTATCTGCTATACAAACCTTCAGTTACTTGAATGTTTATAGATCAGGGGGACAGAGCGATGATTACTGCAACGGCGGAACATGAAGACGAACGTGGTTTTTTTACCCGTTGGTTCATGTCGACGAACCACAAAGACATTGGCATACTCTATCTATTCACGTCGGGTTTCGTTGGCCTTATTGCGGTGGCCTTCACCGTATACATGCGGATGGAGCTGAAAGACCCCGGCGTGTTGATTGTCACCGAGAACTGACCCGGCAACTGTAGAAATTGTCATTGAGAATTGACCCATGTGCAACCTTGCCCCTGCTTGAATCAGCTGGGAGCTATTGGAGTGTTAGACATGGGATTTCTGAGGATTATTCGGAAATGGGCTCTGCGAGACAAGATGCCCATCCGCGAGATTGCGCGCCGGACAGGGGTGTCTCGCAACACGATCAAGAAGTATCTGCGGACAGGGATAGTTGAGCCCGAGTTCCAGATTTTGGACCGACCGAGCAAGTTGGACCCTTATGCTGAGAAGCTGACAGGCTGGTTGCTGTCTGAGCAGCGTAAATCACGGAAGGAACGGCGAACGGCCAAGCAGCCTCTCGTGACATTGCCTTTGGCAATGCACTGTCAGCCAGTGGATGCATGCGGATCTGGTTCAGCTCGGCTTTGATGGTTCATATGAGCGTGTCGCGGCCTTCGTGCGGAACTGGAAGGGCGAACGGCAGCGCGCTCAACATACGACTGACCGGGGTGTTTTCGTGCCGTTGGTCTTTCAGCCGGGCGAGGCGTTCCAATTCGATTGGAGCGAGGACTGGGCCTATGTCGGGGGCGAACGTCTCAAGCTTCAGGTCGCCCATATCAAGCTGTCCCACAGCCGCGCATTTCTGGTGCGGGCCTATCTGCTGCAAACGCATGAGATGCTGTTCGATGCCCACTGGCATGGCTTTCGGGTGTTTGAGGGTGTTCCGGGGCGTGGCGTCTATGACAACATGAAGACAGCCGTCGACCGGATTGGCGTCGGAAAGAAGCGCGATGTAAACGCACGGTTCCTTGCGATGACCAGCCATTATGTCTTTGACCCTGAGTTCTGCAATCCCGCGGCAGGGTGGGAGAAAGGTCAGGTTGAGAAGAATGTGCGCGACGCCCGCCATCACGCCAAAGGCGTGCCTGCAGCACGACGGCTTTGGCAACTCATGCCCGCCTTTCCGAACCTCAATGCGCTGAATGAATGGCTGGAGGAGCGCTGCAAGCTTCTGTGGGCCGAGACACCGCATGGCAGATTGCCTGGCAACATTGCGGATGTCTGGGACGCCGAGAAGGCCGCGCTGATGCCACTGTCCAAAATGTTTGACGGCTTTGTCGAGCAGAGCAAGCGGGTATCCCCCACTTGTCTGATAGCATTCGACCGTAATCGCTACTCAGTGCCTGCCAGCTTTGCGAACCGCCCTGTCAGTCTCCGCATCTATCCTGAACGGCTGGTCATCGTGCTGGAAGCACGCCTTCGGCGCGACGTCGCCGAAGGCCATGTGGTCTGCACGCATGAGCGCATTATTGAACGCTCACACCGTCAGCCAGGGCGCGTTATTTATGACTGGCACCATTATCTGGCGGTGGTTCAACGCAAACCCGGCGCACTGCGCAACGGGGCGCCCTTCGTTGAGATGCCAGAAGGGTTCCGGAAGCTGCAGGATCATATGTTGCGTAGGCCAGGTGGTGACCGCGTCCCTCTCATCGATACTTCGTATCGACTGCCGGTCAATGGATGGTCGACGTCCTGTCCTTGGTGCTCCACCATGACGAACAGGCCGTGCTTTGCGCGGTGGAAATGGCGCTGGAGGCGAGCGTGCCAACAAAAACCCATGTATTGAACCTACTTCACAGGCTGGTGGATGGCGCACCGATAGACCAGCCTGATGTGACCCCGCCTGCGGCCCTTTCTTTGAATAAGGAGCCCGAGGCCAATGTCGCACGATATGACGGGCTACGCACCACGGAAGGAACACGTCATGCGTCATGATCCCGCCGGTGCTGCCATCGTCATCATGATGCGCAGCCTGAAGATGCATCACGCCAAAGGCGTGCTTTCAGCACGACGCATGGCTCAGGCCGTGCAGGACCTGCATGAGCAGGGATCGCCCGCTTTCGATGCAGCGATCCCCATGTTGTCGCAGCTGCTTAAAGCCGAGATGGCTGAACGTGAGGTGCGTTCCATCCACTGCCCGGCAGTGCATGTTTACATGCATGAGAGGGGCCTACCACATGAAGGCAGCACGCTTTCCGGCATACAAAGACATCTCTTCGACACGTCCGGTGAACGGGGCCGTGATAACAAGTGCCTCTATCGCCTCTTGCGCTGCGGTCACGGACGCCGCGGCGGCGGCAAGCGTGGCGCGTGCTTGGCTGACCCGATCGGCAGTCGCCACCCCTCTATTCAATAGCTCAGTTGCGTTTTTGAACTCTCGGTCCGCACGGGCGAATTCTTCGCGGGCCCGCGCAAGATCCGCCTGAGCTCCCGTCGCAGAGAGCCGAGCAATCACCGCGCCGCCCTCGACCTCTTCCCCCTCCATCACCAAGACATCCACGACATCGCCTGACGCCTCGGCGCGGATCGACGTATCGCGGTCAGGTTGCGCCTGCCCTTCCGCCTGAAAGGATATCGTGACCTGTTGAGGCGTCGACTTTTCAACCGCCACGGCAACGGGCTTGGCGGGGGCAGTTTCAGCTTGCTCTGCGTCTTCGTCACCCGAGGGCAGGATATACCCGCTGCCCATCCAGCCGACGATGGCGACAACCAAAGCCGCGGCAATCCACGCCGACCGCGTCGCGCCTTTATCGTCCTCGAAAGACAATTGCTCTTTGTTTTCGCTGTCGCTCATTTCCAGTTGGCCTTCACTCTCACACACAGGGTTCCTTTTCAGACATGCATACCATGTAGGCCGCCGTTCAAAGAGGTCGCGTCATATGACGCTTTATAGAAACAGACCATCAGTCTGTAAGCGGGAAATAGACGGTGCGCATGAAACGTCAATGTGACGTCGAGGCATCCAGTGATCCTACCGCTGAAACGAAGCGCAATCGCGATGGATCAAATGCGCTTTGCTGAACATGTACGACCTCATTCAGCATTTATCTGCTCATGGGACTTGAACGATGAATGACACGGGCCTAGGTGTTTACCGACCAACGATCTGTATGGCTATGGAGACGTCGCATTGGCAAAGACCGGTACAAAAAGAGACAGCCGTGTGCGTATGGCACCAGCGGTAAGGCGAGATCTTATCCTTGATGCGGCCCAAGCGCTGTTTATGGAACGGGGCTGGGATGCCGTGACAATCGCGGATGTTCAGGAAGCAGCAGGCATTTCACGCGGCGGTTTCTACCACCACTTTGCCGCAAAAGAAGACCTGTTGAGCGGGCTTATCGCGCGCATGACTGAACAAGCTATGCAGACCACTGAAGCCGCGATGAGCCAGAACAACGGCGATGCATTGGTCCAGTTGAACGGTTTGCTGGATGGCGCGGCGCAATGGACGGCCGACAACGTCAACGAACTGCGCGGTTTGGTGCAAATCTTCTCACGACCCGGTAACGAGATCCCCTACCGCCGGATCTGTGACGCCGATGCGGCGGTCGTGATGCCGGTCCTTAAGGCCATCATCGAAGCCGGTATTGCTGAGGGAACATTCAACCCCGTTGACGCAGGGCTGACCGCCGAGCTGATGCTAAGCCTTTCGCAGGGCCGTCGGGAGGTTCTCATCGAGGTGTTTGACCTGGCGAGCGCGAACGATCTTGACGCGTCAGTTGACGCACTTGACAGGCGTCTTCGATCTGAAGGTGAAATCTGCGACCGATTGCTCGGACTACCCGTTGGTAGCGTCGCCCTGTCAAACCGCACCGAATACCGCCGAATGCTGGCCGGCTTGGTCCAGTAGCGGCGGATGATATGCGCGAGTTTGCAACGCGACGCTCCGACTACATCCCGGGCAGCCACAGCGCCAGTTGCGGGAACAGGATCAACAAGAACACCAGCAGCACCGAGCACCCCATATAGGGGAAGGCAGATCCGTAGATCTCGCGCATGGTTGTGCCTTTGGGGGCGACGCCCTTCATCACGAAAAGCAGTAGCCCGAAGGGCGGTGTGGTAAAGCTGATCTCGAGCGCCAGCAGGATCACCAGACCGAACCACACCGGATCAAATCCCAGCGTTGTGGCGAGCGGGAAAAAGATCGGTACGGTCAGCAACATCATTGAGATCTGCTCCATGAACATACCCAGCAGCAGCAGGACGCCGAACATCACCAGCAGCATCGCCACAGGGGCCAGATCAAACGACGTCGCCCACCGGATCAACCCGCTGGAAGCACCGGAAAACGCCAGCAACTGGCTGAAGGTGGCCGACCCGAAGACGATGAGATAGGCCATCAGGGTCACCCGCATCGCGCCGATCACCGATTTCTTCATCGCTTCCCATGTGAGGCAACGGAAGGCCACGGCCAAGATCAACACGCCAAGCGCCCCGAATGCCGCGGCCTCGGACGGGGTGATCAGCCCGCCCACCATGCCAATCACGATCACGACCATGACTGACAACATGGGCACCACATCGCCGAAAAACAGGCGCATCTTCTGGCCAAAGCGCAGGTCTTCAACCTCGTAGGCGGGGGCGGCGTCGGGATCGATCCGGGTCTGAATGTAGATTGTCGCGATATAAAGGCTCGCAAGGATGAGCCCCGGGATGATCCCCGCGATCAACAATGCGCCCACATCGATCCGCGCCAAGGTTGCCAACAACACGGCCAGCGCCGAGGGCGGGATGATAATCGCCAGACCACCCGTGCCAAGGATCGGACCGATGGACATATGCTTTTTATACCCGCGTTCCGTCATCTCGGGCACCATCAGGCTGCCCAGCAACGCGGTGGAGCCCATGGACGATCCAGACAGCGTTGAAAATGCCGTGCCGCCCAGAACCGTGACATAGGACAGACGTCCCGGCAGCTTGCCCAGCAAACGGTCGATGGCATTGAACATGCGCTTGCCCAAACCGGTGTAGAAAAAGATTTCGCCCATCAGCAAGAACAACGGGATCGGCACCAGCGCATAGTTGGTCAGCCCGCCGAAGCCATTGTTCAGCAGCAGCGTGACCCCTTTGGCTCCGCCCATAAAGAACCACGCCCCAACGATATTGGCTGCGAGAAAAGCCAGGGCAACCGGCATCCCGATGGCCATCAGCACCAGAATAGAGCCCAGCAAAAGGGCCAGCGATTCAAACCATTCCATTATTCATGTACCCCTGCTTCGCCGGAGTGCATCAGGTCATCGCCAAAAACAAATCGGGAAAATTCAATCGCCATCAGGCCAAAGCTGACCGGAAAGGCCAGCGTCAGTATCCATTTCGGGAAGTAATACGCACGCACATCCAGATCATTGCGCGCGATGTTGTTCAGGCACAGCTCTGCCCCTTTCCACGCCAGTATCAAGGACACGACAACACAAAGCACCGCGACCAGCCGGCTGACAAAGCGCCGTGCCACTTCGGGCAGCGCCGCGGTCACCAGTTCGATATGCACATGCCCCTTCTCGCGTACCAGCCAAGGTGCGCCGAGCATGGTCATATACAGGATCGCGTATTCAGAAGAGGTAAAGAGCCACGCAAAAGGCTGCATCCCGCTGTTGCGCATCACCACTGACAGAATGACCGAAATCATCAGCCACACCAGCATGGCCCCGGCAATCCCCGCCATCGCGTAAAGGAAACCTCTGTAAATTTGTCCGACACGCGCCATGGCTGCCCCTTTTGAACGAAAGCAGGCGCGCCCCATCAAGAGCGCGCCTGATGTGGCTTACTGATTTTTCTGCGCGTCGTAGAACAGCTCGATCAGTTTGTCGTAGTTCCCGTCGCCTTGGGGGCTTTCGGCCATCAGGCCCTTCATCCGGTTCCACGTATTCTCTGTCGCCGCTGCCAGATAGTTTTGCGCCGCTTCCCCTTCCAGCGTCACAACGGTCATGCCTGCCTCTTCAAGCTTGGCAAAGTCCTCATCACGCACCGCGCCCAGCTTCTCGGCCGAGGCTTTCTCGTGCTCGATCGCCACGTCTTGCAGGATTTTGCGCGCCTCGTCCGAGAGGGAGTTCCACTTGTCGAGGTTCACAATCGTGCCAAGATCGGTCGAGAAGAAGCACGGTTCGATCCGGTAGTTCAGGAACTCGTTCCATTTAAGGTCAATAAGGCCGATCTGCGTCCAGCCTGTTGCATCGACCACGCCGCGTTCCAGCGCAGAATAAACCTCGGTTGTGGGCAGATCGATCACCTGCGCGCCCAGATAGTCGGTGAAGAAGGCGTTATAAACCGCGTTGCCGCGCAGCTTGAGCCCCGACACATCCAGGTTCCCCTCTGCGTCAAGGCTGGGCTCATTACGGGTCCACAGGTTATAGCATACGCCGGAATCGAACCAGCCAAGGTATTTGACGCCCATCTTCTCTTGGTGGATCTGGTCGATCAGTTCCAACCCGCCATTGGCGCGGGTTTCGACCGCGGTCAGGTTGGATGTGACCAGCGCGTCTTTTTCAGGCAAAGCCCCTGCGTAGAAGCTGCCCGGCGTATAGACCATATCGACCACACCCGACCGGACGGCGTCGGGCTGCTGGAACATGCCAATGGCTTCGGGGCCACCGCGCACTTCGATCTGCACAACGCCTTCACCGGCGGTGTTCACCTTGTCCACAAATTCAAGGAACGACTTGGTATAGATCAGGGATTCAGGAAAGGCGTGTACTGCGGTCAGCGTCTCTTGCGCAAAAGCCGCCGTGGTCAGCGCCGTTGAGGCGAGGATACCGCCAAGGATTGTCTGTTTCATCGTATATACTCCCGGTTGGTGGGGCTGTTGGACCCCGTTATGTTGCCGTCCTGTCCCTCTTGCGGGGATCAGCACGTCTTAGGATGCGGGCACTGCCCACGGGTGCGCGGCAAACCGTGCCGTGCGAAAATCTTTGATGCGGTCGCTATGCTGGGTGGTCAGGTCGATATCATCCCAACCGTTCACCAGCTTCTCTTGCCAGACCGGATCCAGTTCGAACGTCAGGGTATGCCCCGCGATCACCGCTGCACATTTTTCCAAGTCTACTGTCGCGCTGACAGCATCGGTGCCGATCGCGTCCAGCAGGGCGTCAATCTCTGCATCGCTCACACGGGCGGGCAGCAGGCCATTGTTGACGGCATTGCTTTGAAAGATGTCGCCAAAGCTCGGGGCAAACACGGCCCTGATCCCGAAATCAACCAGCGCATAGACCGCCGCCTCGCGGCTTGAACCGCTGCCGAAGTTGCGCCTCGTGATCAACACATCTGCCCCCGCATGGCGATCAAGCACATGATCCACCGCATCCTGACGCAAGTCGTGCAACAGGAACTTGCCATAGCCGTCAGCCCGCGGTGCCGACATAAAGCGCGCCGGTATAAGCTGATCTGTGTCGACGTTTTCCTGCGGCAGCGCGACGGCGGTGCCATTGATCTGTGTCCAGCCGGTCATGTGCGTCCCTCCAGCAGCGGGCGCGCATCGGCGAGATGTCCGGTCACTGCGGCGGCGGCGACCATCGCGGGGCTCATCAGATGGGTCCGCGCCCCGCGTCCCTGACGGCCTTTGAAGTTTCGATTGGTCGAAGACGCGCAGCGTTTGCCCGCCTCGACCCGATCGCCATTCATGCCGACACACATCGAACAGCCCGATGCGGCCCATTCAAGCCCCGCTTGCGCAAACACGTCGGCCAGCCCTTCGGCTTCGGCCTGCTTCTTGACCTGTGCCGATCCGGGCGACACCAACCCCGGCACAACGGCCTTGCGCCCCGCCAATACTTTGGCGGCAAGACGCAGGTCTTCGATCCGGCCATTGGTGCACGATCCGATAAACACCTGATCCACTGTAATCTGGTCCAGCGCCATTCCCGGTTCCAGCGCCATATACTCCAGCGCCGCGCGCGCCTGCGCCTGCTTGCTGCCTGACAGCCGCGCCGGATCAGGTACATGTCCGGTGATGGGCAGCGCCTCTTCGGGGGAGGTGCCCCAGGTCACGGTTGGCGCGATATCGCTGGCGTTGAGTGCAACCTCGCGGTCGAAACGGGCGTCTGTGTCAGTCGCAAGCTCGGACCAGTCCCGCAGGGCCGTGTCCCAATCCGCGCCTTTCGGGGCAAAGTTGCGCCCTTTGATATAATCGAATGTCACCTCATCCGGGGCCACCAGCCCCAACCGCGCTCCCCCTTCGATGCTGAGATTGCACAGCGTCAGGCGCCCCTCCATGCTTAACGCACGGACAGCGGGGCCGGCATATTCAATCGCGTGGCCGCGTGCCCCATCGGCCCCCAGCTCTGCGATCCAGTGCAGCGCCAGATCTTTGGCCGTGACACCGGCCCCCAGTTCGCCGTCCACGGTGATCCGCATCGTTTTGGGGCGTTGTTGCCAGATCGTCTGCGTCGCCAGAATATGCGCCACCTCTGTCGCACCGACGCCAAAGGCCAGCGCACCAAAGGCCCCATGAGTAGAGGTATGGCTATCGCCGCAATTGATCAGCAGCCCCGGCAAGGTCAGCCCCTGTTCGGGGCCGATCACATGCACAATGCCCTGGCGCTGGTCCTTGATCTTAAACTCAAGAATCCCGAACTCGTCGCAGTTCTTGTCCAGTGTTTCCACCTGAATCCGGGAAACCGGATCAACGATGCCCTCAACACCCCGTTCACGGTCCGTGGTGGGCACGTTATGGTCCG
>PYVH01000319.1 GCA_003030785.1 Marinobacter sp. B9-2
TTCCGGAAAACTACCCGAAATCGGTCACGATAAAACGGAATGAGCGGTCACGATCATCCGGAACAGGCGGTCACGTTCAAACGGAATGGGTGGTCACGATGGGCCGGAATATGCAATTCGAGTTCAAAGGGTCAATGCTTACACAAATTGAGCCCTCGCTGGCCTCATCAGTGTTAACCAGCGCGGTCAAACACTTTGAAGAGTTCCTCCCCAAAACACCATTTGTATCTGCAAGACAAGTTGCTGCAGGTCTAATGGATGCCCTTTTGCCACTGGTCGCCAAGCATGTTTTGGTCTTTCCTAAATCTGAAAAATACAGTTACCAATCCGAGAACGATTTCGTGGTGGTACGCATTTCCGAGGAACTCCTTCGCCATCTTGCGAACGCCAATAGATTAGTTGGTGAGCTGCAACTGGCCTTCTCAGCAATCCCCCTAAATAGCTCAGAGTATTGCCAGAGCGTTCGGTATATCTTTTCGCCGAAATCGCATTGGATCGCCAAAGCCGATCTTTGCGTGTCGGGAACACATGCTTGGCTCCGGATTGAGCAACAATCACCCGCCGAGGTCTATGAGACGGATCAGGTTCCAATTGATCACCTGGGACCGCTATCGTTTTTACCTGAACGGCAGCGCACTACTCACATAGACCCAGAGGTTCGAATATACCGAGAAGACTGGAATCTACTACAGACACTACTGGAGGCTGAAGATATGCATACACTCAGCTCCTCTGTCGTGTACGACCTTCTGGATTCCGATTTACACCTAAAGCTGGCACGTGCTATGAAAGTCTGGTGGCCCAACGAACAGTTCCAGGCGCTTCAGGTACTGCAAGATGGGTTGGCCTCTGCCGAACAAAAAATCGAGCAATGGGAATCAGAACTTGAAGTTGCCAAACAGCGAGTTTGTGAAAAGATCCTTGGTGTTCGCCGCGGG
>PYVH01000320.1 GCA_003030785.1 Marinobacter sp. B9-2
TGGGGGTGCAGGACTTCTGTTAGTAAAGCCCCTCTCCCGCCGGGGGAGGGGGGCTTTGCTGGTATTCTCCTCATATCTTTACCCATTATCTCCCCTCTCCCCAACCCCTCTCCCGCCGGGGGAGAGGGGCTTTGATGGTGTTGTCCTCATTTCTGTACCCCTAATCTCCCCTCTCCCCTGGCGGGAGAGGGGTCGGGGGAGAGGGGGAGAGGCGGAAGCGTCCTGGCCTCCACAATCCAAATCACCGCCGCTTCAAAAAATAAACACTCAAATTCTGCCCCATCAAACTCTGCACCTCACTGCCCAGTGCCTCCGCCTGAATTTGCTTCTGCACCGGTCCGGTTGCCAGGCTATGGCCATCCACATCCCGTGCTTTCACGAGCTTCCATTCCACCTCATTACTCGCCATAGCCATCAACTCTTTCAGCTGGGCGGTATCCTGCGGCCGGAACCATCTGTCGCGGCAGCCGCCGAGGCTGTAGAAATCGGCGTCGGCGGTCAGGTCCTGCCAGGCAGTATCGTTTCGGTTGGCGAGAACCATCCGGCGGAGCTGGCGCAGCGTCTGGCGGGTGGGTTGGAGCTTATGCTCGCTGACCAGTTTACGAATCTGTTTGTCGCCGGACGTTTGCTCGGCAATGGCGGTGTGCATGTGCACCACAGCGCCGGAGCCGGTGGCCTGGTTAAGCAGAGCCGCCAGAGACAGGGTGGTCATCGCCGGTGAAGGCAGGCGACCGACTTCAATCCAGTGCACCTGGTGGCCATCAATGTTTTAAGGCCGCTTTCGGTGCGATAGGCCAACTTGGACCAGGACGGCCATGCCTGGGGAACATCGGTCTTATCCAGACAGAGTTCTTCGGCCTTCTCATCGAAACTCTGTTTGATCGCCTCTTCTTCGGCCCGATCGTAATAGCTGGCGGCCAGAACGGGCTGCAATGCCA
>PYVH01000321.1:0-242 GCA_003030785.1 Marinobacter sp. B9-2
GGCACCGAGCCATTGATCCGCGTCATGGCGGAAGCATTGGAAGAAGACCTGATGTTGCGTGCTCTGGCCCATGTGGTCAGCGCGGTAGAAGCGGCCGCCTGATAAGGCTTTGTCAGGAATTGTCCTCCACACTTTCGGGTGAAATGGGGGGCAGACCATGACGTTTGACGCACGAGGTGGCAGTAAACCGAAAGATGGCAACACGCTGACCTTCGGCGCGATCACAATTCTTGTCGTCGCTG
>PYVH01000321.1:252-935 GCA_003030785.1 Marinobacter sp. B9-2
TAAATTCGGTCCAGCATGCAGGTCTTGAAGGTAAATCAGCCAAAGCCTTCCTCTCTGCACTTGGGCGAATTGACCCGAATGCACGCGCTGATCTGGACCGCCGCCTTTCGAAGTCGGATCAGCACGATCATGCCCGAATAGCGCTGGCGGGTTCCGGCTCGTTTCTGGCGACATCGTTCAGAATGCCGGGCGATCTGCCATGATGAGCGCGATCCGAGATTATGTGGCAGAGTTGAAGGCCGCCGGGCCTGAGGCCATGGGATTTTTCTACTATTCCGGACACGGCGCAGCGCGAGAGACCGGCGGCAATTACCTGATCCCGGTAGGTGAAGCAGATGAACTGAACGAAGCACTCTGGGACGATTCTGTGGAACTGGATTGGGTGATGGAACGGCTGGACGCGTTGGAAGCTCCAAGCGTTGTCGCCATCGACGCCTGTCGGAACGTTTTAAAACTGCCAGAGGCCCAACGCTCGCTTGGCGGAGGAGAGGCTTTCCGGGGCCTCAGGCGCACGGCGGGCGGCGCTGGCGAGCGCAACATGTTCCTCTCCTTCGCAACCTGGGAAGGGGAGACGGCAAGCGATGGCCGTGCCGATGACGGGAACGGACCCTACGCACGGGCACTTGGCATTCGTCTCAATGAGCCTGCGACCACTGTCCGTGACATGTTCGAGCAGGTACGTC
>PYVH01000322.1 GCA_003030785.1 Marinobacter sp. B9-2
AATACGTCCCTGTAGGGCTCGGTCGCGCCATCCCTGGCGCTCCACGTTTTCGGAAGGGGGCTCCGACCGCCCACCGGCCTATATCCAGCTTTTCTACTTTCTGCTGAAGTACAGAACCAGACGGTCGCCGACCATCTGCAGCACCTGTACGAAAATGACCAGTAAAGCGACCGTAATAACCATCACATCGGTCTGGAATCGTTGATAGCCGAAGCGGATGGCCAGGTCGCCCAGGCCACCGCCGCCAATAACGCCGGACATGGCCGCGTATGAAACCAGAGTAATCGCGGTAACGGTGATGCCAGCAATGATGCCCGGGAGCGCTTCCGGTAACAGAGCACCGAAGATGATCTGTTTAACGCTGGCACCCATCGCCTGTGTGGCTTCGATGATGCCCCGGTCCACTTCCCGAAGGGAGGTTTCCACCAGTCGGGCGAAGAACGGGGCACCGCCAGCCACCAGCGGCGGAATCGCTCCGGCGACACCCAGCGATGTGCCGATCAGCATTACGGTGAACGGGATCATAACGATCAGCAGAATGATAAACGGCACGGAACGGAGCACATTCACCACGAACGACAGCACCGCGTACGCCACCGGCTGTTCCAGCAGCTGACGCTTGCCGAACAGGAACAGCAGCACACCGATAGGCAGGCCGATCAGGACGCTGAACAGCAGCGACATGCTCACCATCACCAAGGTATCCCAGCTGGCCCAGCCGATTTCACTCCAGTCTACATTACTCAACAGGGCTTCCATCAGCGCAGCACCTCCACGTGAACGTCGGCGGCTTTGAGCGCCTGCATGGCCACCTCGAGATCACCGCCCACCAGTGACAGGGTCAACTGGCCGTAGTGTGTGTCCTTGATGTGGTCAATTCGGCCGGAGAGAATGCTGAAATCCACGCCGGATTCCCGGGCGACGCTGCCCA
>PYVH01000323.1 GCA_003030785.1 Marinobacter sp. B9-2
TAAACACAAGATAATGGACTTACACCCAGATGGCTATTTGTATAACATGTGAACATTAACTGATTCTGGAATTCCGCCTCACTAATTCTTCCAAATGACACATCCTTTTTAAAAATTTTTTCATAGCTTTTTTTTATCATTTTCGTTATTTCCCAAAATCTCAGATTATTGTTATATAACAAATTATTTCTACTTAACTAGCTACTCTGGAATTTAATAGCAGAATAATAAAATACAGAAAATTCTCTTTTATGTTTGTATTTTCTCCTACATTCATTTTTATCAACAACAAACTATTTTAACAATATTATTTCATCAGAAAACCACACGCTCTTTTAAACAGAATTTTTCTAATAAATCCTTAATATTTCTATGTTATTTCCTCAAAACAGAAGTGACTAAAAATTATAAAAACTCAAAATTTAGTATTGCATTATAGGAATCTCCCCCATAAAATAAGTGAATATAACGACGAATGAAAAAGAAATATGTCGTTTAAAACAGAAATATATAACTTTAGGGGGAATAATAATGGCGAATGTTTCAAGCAAAAAACAGGCCCAATCAATTGATTATCATGCAATTGAAGCAATGGAATCGTTTAATAGCTTTGTAAAAAAGAAAAATACCTTTCTTTTCTCGATTACAGCAGTGTTTTTAATTCTTTATATCCTGCTTCCGATTCTTGCTTTCCAGCCTGTACTACAACAAAAATTCTTCGGAAATATAACGGGTGTATGGGTTTATTCTGCAGGACTATTTATCATGACCATTGTGCTTGTATACTTAATTCCAGGTACAAGGAACTTTTCGCCATGATCTACTGCAATCGTGTCGAACATCTTCATAAGAGAGAAGTCAAATTTCATTAGCACTAAAACAGCTAATAGACCTGTCCCGAATAATAATAGACTTGCTT
>PYVH01000324.1 GCA_003030785.1 Marinobacter sp. B9-2
CCTGAACGAAAACAGCCCTCGCGAAGACTGGGATGCGATGGCGTTACAGCTCCTTGAAGCCTTCAGTGATTTCCAGGTGCTCTGTGCCCTGCGCAAGGGCCCCTGGGGCGTGGAAGGACTGAACGACCGGATCGCGCGGCAGTTACTGGTGGAAAAGCTGATCCCAAGGGCGGAAGGCTGGTACCCGGGCAGACCGGTGCTGATTACCGGCAACGACTACAACCTGGGCCTGATGAACGGCGACATCGGCATTACTGTTAGCGTGCCCTGGGACAGGACTGAAACCGGGGAACCCCGATACACCCTGCGAGTGGCGTTCCCGAGCAGCGACGCGCCTGGCGGCATCCGCTGGATCTCGCCCAGTCGTCTGCAGCAGCTGGAAACCGTGTATGCCATGACGGTGCACAAATCCCAGGGTTCGGAGTTCAACCACACCTGTCTGGTGCTGCCAGACCGGCTCAGCCCCGTCCTGACGAGGGAACTGATCTACACCGGCATCACCCGGGCCCGCAACTGGTTCAGCCTGATTACCGGCACCCAGGAGGTTCTGAGGGACGCTGTCGGGCAGCAGGTGGTGCGCGCATCCGGACTGGCGCTCAGGCTTGTAGATAACGAGTCCCCAAGGCGCCAGTAAGCGGAGGGCCTTGCCAAAACATGCTCCTTCGGCACGTCCATGTGACGCTCGAGCTCCGCCATCCCTGGCTCCGCACGGTTTTGGCAAGGCCCTCCGCTCACTGGCTCAGCTGGGTGTTATCGCCACTTCGGTGCTGCTGCGCCCAGAGATGGGCGTAGTGGCCACCAGCGGCCAGCAACTGGTTGTGGCTGCCGCTTTCGACAATACGCCCGCCATCCATCACCAGAATGGTGTTGGCATCGCGGATGGTGGAGAGCCGATGGGCTATTACCAGCGTGGTC
>PYVH01000325.1 GCA_003030785.1 Marinobacter sp. B9-2
TGGGCCGTCATCTGGAGAGTCTCGGCGGGCAGTACATTGCGGCAGAGGATTCCGGCACCAGCGTACCGGACCTCAAGATCATGGGCCGACACACCGGCCACGTTGCCGGAATCGCCTCGCGGACCAGTTTCGACGGCAACCCCAGCAACGGCGACCCATCACCAGCAACTGCCTACGGCACCTTTATCGGCCTCAAAGCCGCGGTAAAGCAAAAACTCGGGCGGGACAACCTCAACGGTTTGAAGGTAGCCATTCAGGGCATCGGCAATGTCGGTTTCCGTCTGGCCAGGCACCTACAGGAAGCCGGCGCTGATCTGTGGGTGTATGACATCCACGAGGAGAACATGCAGCAGGCGGTGGATCAGCTGGGGGCCAGACCGGCTGCCGCCGAGGACATTCTGTCCCTGCCGGTAGACGTGGTTGCGCCCTGCGCCATGGGCGCGGTACTGAACGATAACAGCATTCCCCAACTGCAGGCCCGCATTGTCGCCGGCGCCGCCAACAATCTGCTGGAACACCCGGAGCATGATGCCATGCTGCGGGACCGGGGCATTCTCTATGCGCCGGATTTTGCCATCAACGCCGGTGGCATCATCGATGTATTCTACGAGCGCACCGGGGCCACACCGGAAACGGTTCGCGCCCACGTCGAGACCATCGGCGACACCCTGACCGAAATCTTCAACCGTTCCGACCGCTCGGGGCGCCCCACCGGGGAGATCGCCAACGAACTGGCCGAGGAACGGTTCAAAAAGCACACCGCCGGAGCCCGCCTGGCACCCGAGCGGTTGGCTCGCACCGGCTGAGCTGACACCGGCGCACCCCTCAGGAAGCTGTGGCTGACTGCAGCTTCCTTCTTACTAATCAGAAACAAAGTAAGCGAACATCACCCGGCGATATACGCCAGGTCCGG
>PYVH01000326.1 GCA_003030785.1 Marinobacter sp. B9-2
AATACGCCACCTTGATTGAGCAACAGCTCAAACGCTCTTTAAAAAGTTGACCAAGTAATTCGTGTGGGCGCTGGCCGAGGTATTTCGGATACGAAATATTAGGACAGTGACTCGTCGAAATTGAGTTTTGTCTTGAGCAAGAATAGAGAATCTTCGGATTCTTGTATGATTTAAACTGAAGAGTTTGATCATGGCTCAGATTGAACGCTGGCGGCAGGCTTAACACATGCAAGTCGAGCGGTAACAGGGGGTGCTTGCACCCCGCTGACGAGCGGCGGACGGGTGAGTAATGCATAGGAAACTGCCCAGTAGTGGGGGATAGCCCGGGGAAACCCGGATTAATACCGCGTACGCCCTTCGGGGGAAAGCAGGGGATCTTCGGACCTTGCGCTATTGGATGTGCCTATGTCGGATTAGCTAGTTGGTGGGGTAAAGGCCTACCAAGGCGACGATCCGTAGCTGGTCTGAGAGGATGATCAGCCACATCGGGACTGAGACACGGCCCGAACTCCTACGGGAGGCAGCAGTGGGGAATATTGGACAATGGGGGCAACCCTGATCCAGCCATGCCGCGTGTGTGAAGAAGGCTTTCGGGTTGTAAAGCACTTTCAGTGAGGAGGAAAACTCTGCGACTAATACTCGTAGGGCTTGACGTTACTCACAGAAGAAGCACCGGCTAACTCCGTGCCAGCAGCCGCGGTAATACGGAGGGTGCAAGCGTTAATCGGAATTACTGGGCGTAAAGCGCGCGTAGGTGGTTTGATAAGCGAGATGTGAAAGCCCCGGGCTTAACCTGGGAACGGCATTTCGAACTGTCAGGCTAGAGTATGGTAGAGGGTAGTGGAATTTCCTGTGTAGCGGTGAAATGCGTAGATATAGGAAGGAACACCAGTGGCGAAGGCGGCTACCTG
>PYVH01000034.1 GCA_003030785.1 Marinobacter sp. B9-2
TGAAAAAAGTGGCTCAATACGATTAGGGCAAGTGGGTCGATTTAACGGCGCTTACGTGCGGTGCGGCAAGGTGAAAAAGGGGTTCAGGTCGATCCGGGTGATCCTTAGCATGGAAGGCCTCTCGAGCTGGCTCCGTATTTCCTACCGCTCAAGCAAAAAAGGTGACCAAACTGACCGCCCAAAATCTTGGTCGACGGGGGCTGGTCACCCCGCCCGCTTTGCATCAAAGTAGCGTCGAGTTTCCATGAGGTGCTTCATGGAGCCTTGCGCCATAAAGTCCAGGGCTGACGCTCCAAGGTAGGGAGGCTCACTGGTTTCCAGGCGAATCCGACGATTGGCGCGTTCGGCCGTTGGATACATAACCCTCAGGGATTCGTAGATGCCCAGGATGTAGCTGATGCGCTCCAGGGTATCCCGCGAGAGCTTTACGTGTGGCAGCTTCTGATACTTGGCCAGCGTGCTCCGGGATACACCGCCGAGCATCTGCATCATCTCTTCCTGGGTGCAGTCCCACTCGCGACAGATACCAAAGAATCCCTTGAGAGCCACATGCCCTTTGGCTTTTTCATTATCGATAGCCATTATTCTCGTCCTTTCTTGGGCTGCTCTCGATCCTCCATAAAGTCGTCACTAACGCCTTCAGAGTCGAACCACTCGTCCCAAACCGGATCAGTTGGTCGCTCGTAGGCTTTGACTGTCCCCTTTAGGCGTTCCAGAGGTGTAAGCTCCTGAGGGAGCGGCTCGGCCAGCTCGTCAGCATGGGCCGTGTGGGCATCTAGGCCGTCCAGGAGTTCTTTTTCGGTTGGGCGTTTGGTTTTCATGGCACACTCTCCGCAATCACAAGCAGGCCAACTCCGGGGCAGTGGGCTGCAGATAGTATGACTTTACCACCCGAACGAAGCGAGCTACATAGCCGCACTCGCCCAATGGGGGCAGCCATTCGTCGGGGCCTTTGGCTCCCTTGCTCAGGCTCGCCTTGACCGGCAAAAGATTAACCGGATCATTGGCGATGGACCGGCGCTTCTGGCCAAGCCATTCTCTGGCTCCGCGATCCCAAACCCAGGCCAGCGGCACAACATGTTTTGTGCCCTCAAGGAACAAGCTTTTGGTACACGGTATGGTCGCAAAGCGAACATTCAGGTTGGCAATAAAGCTTATGTAACGGGCCGGTTTGGAGAACCAAAGGAGAACCGGCCCCGTTGATTAGAAGCTTCTACGTCCATCTACGCAGACCCTCCGCAACCCCCGGACTTTTCTGACGATGAGCGGTACTGAAACCGGGCCAGGGTAACGACTTCGCACAAACTTGATGCATCCGGCCTAATTTTGGGGCACTTAAAGAATCAATTGCGGTTGGCGAGTAATAGGGAAATCACCCATAAACCACAAAAATGCCCTATAAACAGAAAGTTAAATAATCTCCTTGATTGTTGGCACAAAATTTCCTTAACTAGTTAGCAAGTTACAGAAGCTGGCGAAAACCGTAAGTCTTCAAAAAAATAGCAGCGCTGGAATGGGCGCTAGGGGTATCGAAGCCTGAACATTCGCAATTCGCGAATGCTCAGGCTTTTTTTATGGAATAGAAAGATGTCTGAAACTGTAAAGGTTGGATTACTTGTCTCGTCCAATGGCACATATCAGGACATGGGGCGCAGCACATTAGCTGGTCTTCGAAATGCAATCACGGAAATCAACGAAGATCCCGCTTTCGAGTTCACCATCGTGCCAGAAGAACAGGATCCGCGTGGTGAACTAAATGCGTACGCGGGTTGCTTAGATCGCCTGATCGAAAGCGGTGCTAAACACATTTTCGGAACAACAACATCTGCAAGTCGCAAAGAGATTATTCCAGACTTGGAACGTGCCAATAGGATGCTCTGGTACTCCTGTCCATATGAAGGCTACGAATGCAGCGAAAATGTTCTCTACCTCGGCGGCTGCCCCAACCAGAATCTTCTACCGCTTATGCAACATGCGATTGCCAACTTTGGCGCTAGAGCATGTCTGGTGGGCTCGAATTACGTTTGGGGTTGGGAAAGTAACCGGATCGCCCGCGAGATAGTAGAGACAGCTGCAGGCGAAGTTATTACAGAAAAATACTACCGCTTCGGTGATACGGGGTTCGATACCCTCATTGAAACCATTATTAGAGACCGTCCTGGCTTTGTTTTAAACAACTTGGTCGGTCAGTCCTCATACCACTTCCTCCGCCAGTTAAGCGCAGCTTGCTTAAAGAAAGGCATTCGCATCCCTGTCCTGAGTTGCAATTTTACAGAATCTGAATTGCCACGCATCCAAGGTGCAGACTCCATTCGACTACTGTCTTGCGGTGCTTTTTTTGAAAGCGTCGCTCCCTCTTTCGTTGCGAAACAAAGCGCATTACATGGGAGACAGCCCTTCTCGCACTATTACACCGCTGCCTATATCTCAATGCATCTATTTGCAACGGCACGGCAGAGAGTCGGCCATGACGATCCTGAAGCCATTGCTGACGCTCTGTATCGAATGGAATACCAATCTTTGTTGGGCGATATAAAGATTGCGGAGCACAACAACCACCTTAGCCTGCCCAGCTTTATCGCTGAAGCTAAAGGAAATCGTTTCGAACTCGTTCTTGTTGAAAGCGGCTCGATAGCCGCAGATCCATACCTGGTGCAAAGCAACTTCGACGTGTTCAGGACCCTTACAGCGCGGAGTAACCAAGGCAACTTTCTGAGGTTAGTCAAATGACACAAGAAAAGCCGTCTTTTCGTATTCGCCGAAAGCTTTTGCTAGTTGATTGTGACGACCGGACGGAGCAAATGCTTACCAAGAGCATCCGGCGTCTTGGAATGGAAGCCATCTCATCAGATTCAGCTGTTCAGACTCTCGAAGAGAACATCCTCGCGGTGATTGTTGAGATTGATGAATTACAGAGCCGAGAAATCCTGAATCAAGCCAGTAAACAGGGGTTACCCATAATCGCACTTTCGCGCCACGAAACACTGTCACAAATTCAGAGCGCAATTCGGGTGGGCGCAACCGCCATGCTAAATCGGCCGCTAACTCAGAGCTCCGTGTACACCACGCTGATGATGGCCAGTAATTTAAGAGAACAGATAAACGCTTTGAAGGCTGAAAACTCGCGCCAATCCCTCCAAATACAGGCTCGCCCTCAAATCGCCAAAGCGGTCGCAAGGTTAATGACAGACCTGAAAATTGATGAGCATGATGCCTTCGACCGTATTCGCACTTTATCAATGGAACTCAATATCAGTATCGAAACGATCTGCACTGATATCGAGCAGATAGAACCTACCATTGGGATCAGGAACTAATTATGTCTGCTCTCCAATTAATCAAAAAACTCTGTCGGCATAAATCGGTTGCCTTCTCGCTTTTTGTCATTGTCTCCGTCGTCTTTGCATCACTCTTTGCTTCCTGGATTGCACCTTACGATCCGAACAAACAGTTTTTCGAGGGGCTAACAATGGAGGGGGCTCCCCTTCCCCCAAATAGTACCTTTTTATTGGGCACAGACCTTCTGGGGCGAGACCTCTTATCCCGGTTGATTTATGGAGCACAGACCTCGCTTATCATCGGCATTGTCGCCAATGGCATCGCAATTTTGATTGGCACCTTAGTCGGGGTTACCGCCGGTTTTCTCAGGGGGTGGGTTGGGAACGTTTTAATGCGTATGACCGACCTTATGATGGCATTTCCCGCCCTTCTTCTGGCAATTGCTCTTGCAGCCATACTTGAACCTAGCCTTTGGATAGTAGCTCTGGTGATCGCGATGGTTAACTGGGTCCAGGTGGCCAGGGTTATTTACTCAGAAACCATTGCTATTTCTTCCCGAGAATTTATAGCAGTGGAAAGAACGTTGGGCGCCAGCACTCGTCGCATCCTCTTCTCACACCTACTTCCTCACTTACTCCCAACAATCATGGTTTGGGCCACTTTAGGAATATCCACCACGGTATTGCTAGAAGCCACGCTCTCGTTTCTTGGTGTTGGCGTTCAGCCGCCTACTCCAAGCTGGGGCAATATCATCTTCGAGAGTCAGACCTATTTCACCTCTGCCGTTTGGCTGGTGCTCTTCCCAGGAACACTGATTGTCCTGCTTTCGCTAAGTTTCAACCTCGTCGGTGATGCCTTGCGTGATGAGCTGGATCCATCTCTGAAAGGGAGAGACTAATGACTATCTATATTCTCCGACGTCTGGCCTACGCCATTCTGATATTACTTGGCGTATCGTTCATTACTTATCTTCTTCTTTACCTGATCCCGGCGGATCCGGCGCGACAGTTAGCCGGACGAAGTGCCACACCAGAAACGATAGCCAATATCCGAGCGCAATTAGGTTTGGATTTACCCTTCTATCAACAGTATTTCCAATACCTGATGAATCTGCTTCAGGGGGACCTTGGCAGGTCTTACATTCAACGGACAGAAGTCTCGGCATTGATCGGGTCACGACTGTCTGCCAGTTCGCAACTCTTGGTCTGGGGTATTGGGTTTGAACTGCTGATTGGTATCAGCCTGGGTGTTTTGGCTGCATTGAAACGGAATACGGCTCTGGATAGAGGCTTAATGGCGTTCTCGTTCGTGGGAGTATCGTCACCACATTTCATCGCATCGATGCTGTTCCTTTACCTGTTTGCAGTCCACCTGGAGTGGTTCCCACTCGGAGGTTATGGCACAACGCACCACATTCTTTTGCCCGCAATCACACTCGGCATCCTTGGCAGTGGCTGGTACTCACGGATGGTGCGCTCGTCGATGATTGAGGCCTTACAACAAGACTTCATCAGAACGGCCCACTCCAAGGGTCTGACGAGGGTGCGCGTCATTTTCCGCCATGTCCTTCCCAACGCAATTATTCCAGTGATTCCGATGGTCGGTATCGACATTGGCATCTTCATCGGTGGCTTGGTGGTCGTCGAGTCTGTATTCGGCTGGCCCGGACTTGGTCAGCTCGCTTGGCAAGCCATTCAACGTGTCGATATTCCCGTCATTGTTGGAGTCACCATGGTGTCTGCAGTCGTCATCGTCCTTGCAAACCTTATTGCCGATCTACTGGTTCCCTTAGTCGATCCTCGGATCAACCTTGAGAAGTCGTAAGAGCACTAACCATTAAGAAGCAAAATGATAATCAACGGAGCACGTACTATGACCTTGAAAACTCGTAAAAGCCTCTTCACGAGTGCTATCGCGTCACTCATGTTTGCCGCCTATGTTCAGGCAGCTGAACCCAAGAACGGCGGCGATATCATTGTGACCTATCAAAATGACGTCGCCACACTTGACCCGGCAATTGGTTACGATTGGCAAAACTGGTCCATGATAAAAAGCTTGTTTGACGGCCTGATGGACTACGATCCCGGAACCACCGAACTCAGGTTAGACCTCGCCGAGAGCTACAAGCTGTCCGAAGATGGGAAGACCTATACCTTCAAATTACGCCCAGGGGTTAAATTCCATAATGGCCGCGAAATGAAGGCGGCCGATGTTAAGTATTCTTTGGAACGAACCTCCAACCCAAATACAAAAAGTCCTGGCGCCGGTTTCTTTTCTCCAATCGTCGGCTATGACGCGGTTTCCCAGGGGGAGACCACTGAATTGGAAGGTGTCAAAGTCGTTGACGACTACACCGTATCGATTGAACTGACTGCTCCAAATGCGACCTTCCTGCACGTAATGGGACTGAATTTTGCGTCTATCGTGCCCAAGGAAGAGGTCGAAAAATACGGCGAAGACTTTGGTAAGAATCCGGTAGGCACGGGAGCTTACGAGCTCACAGACTGGACTCTTGGACAAAAGCTTGTATTCGAGAAGAATCCAGAGTATTTCCGCTCGGGCGTTCCTTACATCGACACCATCACCTTCGAAGTCGGCCAAGAACCGTTGGTGGCGTTGCAGCGCCTGGAGCGGGACGAAGTGGACATCGCGGGCGACGGGATTCCCCCAGCGAAATACCTTCAGTTTAAAAATGATCCGCGGTTCCAGGATCTCATGGTCACAGGCGACCAGCTACATACAGGATACCTGACGCTAAATGTCACGATGCCTCCGCTGGACAACCTAAAAGTGCGTAAAGCAATCAATATGGCGATCAACAAAGACCGCATCGTGCGCATCATCAACGGCCGGGCAACACCTGCCAATCAGCCCCTACCGCCAGCGATGCCTGGCTACGACTCGGATTACGAAGGGTATAAATTTGACCCAGAAGGCGCGAAGGCCTTGCTGGCAGAGGCAGGCTTCGCGGACGGTTTCGAAACAGAATTGTTCGTTATGAACACCGATCCTCAGCCACGAATTGCCCAGGCGATGCAGCAGGATCTGGCGAATATCGGCATTACTGCGAACATCAAATCGCTGGCACAAGCCAATGTGATCGCAGCTGGTGGCGTTCAGGATCAGGCTCCAATGGTTTGGTCCGGTGGCATGGCATGGATTGCTGACTTCCCGGATCCTTCAAACTTCTGGGGACCGATCCTTGGCTGTGACGGCGCAGTTCCTGGAGGCTGGAATTGGGCTTGGTATTGCAACGAAGAACTCGATGCTAAAGGTGCAAAAGCAGATGCCATGGCCGCTGCCGATCAACAAGAGGCAAGATCTGAGCTATGGGGTGAAGTATTTACTCAAGCAATGGCGGATGCTCCCTGGGTCCCTATTTTTAACGAGCAGCGGGTCACCGTGCACTCCAAGCGAATGGGCGGTGAAGATGCACTCTACGTCGACCCTGTTCACGTCCCTGTCAACTACGACTATATCTGGGTGAAGTGATGTGTGAGAACAGCCTCGTAAAAACCATTCATGGTCATCACCACCACCATGGATGGGATAACAGCATTGCGCCAGTTGCACGAGTAGCGCCTGGAACCACGCTGGAACTTGAGTGCAAAGACTCCGGCAATGGGTACTTCACTTCTGATTCGACTGTGGAATCGGTTCGTGACATGCCCTTCGACAAAATCAATCCTGTCACCGGGCCTGTCTATGTCGAAGGCGCGGAACCTGGTGACATCCTGAAGATTACGATCGACAGCTTTCGGCCCTCGGGATTTGGCTGGACAGCCAATATTCCCGGGTTCGGCTTGCTGACTGACCAGTTCAAAGACCCAGCACTGGCTCTCTGGAATTACGATACATCAAGCATGGCGCCGGCAATGTTCGGCAAATACGCCAGGGTCCCGCTGAAACCATTTGCCGGAACGATTGGCTTGGCGTTGGCAGAACCTGGCTTACATTCCGTCGTCCCACCCCGTCGGGTCGGAGGTAACCTGGATATCCGCGATCTGAACGCCGGTTCTACGCTGTACCTGCCAGTGGAGGTTGCGGGTGCTCTACTGTCTATCGGAGATACTCACGCGGCCCAAGGGGACGGAGAGATCTGTGGCACTGCAATTGAGAGTGCCATGGACATTACCGTCACTTTGGATCTGATCAAAGATACGCCGCTTGCGATGCCACGATTTACTACGGCAGGCCCAGTAACTCGGCACCTCGACCAAGCGGGCTACGAAGTCTTCACGGGCGTGGGCCCAGACCTTATGCAAGCAGCGCGCGATGCGGTAAGCGGAGCCGTTGAGTGGGTCGCTCGCGAGCACGGCATGCCAGTCGAGCAAGCCTACATGCTGTGTTCCGTGTGTGGAGACCTACGCATAAGTGAAATTGTCGACATGCCTAACTGTGTAGTGTCTTTCTATGTTCCCAAAGTCGTTTTTAACTAGGAGATGACGTGAGTATGACTGTCCCTGATTCGGCACAAGCCGGGAAAACGCTTTTATCGGTTGAAAACCTGAGCATTGAGTTTGGTCAGGGTCAGTCATGTAAGCGAGTCGTTGACGACCTCAGTTTCAATCTGAACAGGTCAGAAACACTTTGTATTGCAGGAGAGTCTGGTAGCGGTAAATCGTTATCAGCACTCGCGATCATGGGGCTTTTGCCCAAAATGGCCCGCACTCCGAGTGGTGCAATTCTTTTTCATAATGAAGAGTTACTCAGCAAGTCTGAGCCGGAAATGCAAAACATCCGGGCCAAACAAATTGGGATGATTTTTCAAGAGCCAATGACATCTTTGAATCCAATCATGCGCATTGGAGATCAGATGATGGAGACCCTCAAGCGGCATCGAATCGCATCCGGTGATGCAGCATGGCAGCACATCCGGTCTATGCTCGACGCCGTTCGGATACCAAAAGTCTCCGAGCGTCTGCGCCAATACCCGCATGAACTTTCCGGCGGGTTACGTCAAAGAGTTATGATAGCGATGGCGATGCTCTGCAGCCCACAGATTCTAATCGCCGATGAACCGACCACAGCCCTCGATGTCACCATCCAGGCCCAGATACTGGAATTGATTCGAGAGCTGCAGAAAGAGTATCAAACAGGCGTACTGATGATTACCCATGACATGGGCGTTGTTGCTGAAATGGCGGACAACGTCGTCGTGATGAATCGCGGTGTTATGGAAGAAACAGCTCCAATCCGAACCCTCTTTTCCAATCCAGCTGCAGCCTATACCAGGCAGCTTCTAGCCGCCGTACCTAGACTGGGGACAGCGCCGCCACTATCGGAGAGGCCGGAACGCCCACCGGTACTTGAAGTGGAAAACCTGAGTGTCCGCTATCCAATGCGGAAGAATTCCTTGTTCGAGCCCCCCAGGGAAGTACACGCTGTCGATCACGTTAACTTTGTACTTCACGAGGGTGAAACCCTTGGTCTGGTTGGGGAAAGCGGTTGCGGAAAATCTACAACCGGGCGAGCGCTCATGAGCATGCTCAACTTTGAAGGCTCGATTAAGGTTCTAGGAAAAGATATCAGGGGCCTAAAAGGAAGCGCCCTGAAGGCGATTCGACAAGACATTCAGATGGTCTTTCAAGACCCCTTCGCCGCTCTCAATCCAAGAAAGACCATTGCCGAGCTTGTGGGAGAACCTTTTCTCATTCACGGTCGTGGCAATTCTGAAGAACGTAAGGAACGCGTAGCCCAATTGCTATCGCAGGTTGGATTACCGGAAGCAGATGCTATGACACGCTATCCACACCAGTTTTCAGGTGGCCAGCGCCAACGAATTTGCATAGCCAGGGCTTTGGCACTGAACCCGAAAATCATCGTTGCGGACGAGCCGGTCTCGGCATTGGATGTGTCTGTGCAGGCACAGGTCCTTGACCTCATGGAAGATCTGCAGAGCCAGTACAATCTGAGCTACTTGTTCATTTCTCACGATATGGCCGTGATTGAGCGCTTATGCCATCGAGTCGCAGTTATGTTTGGTGGAAGAATCGTTGAAATTGGTTCGAGGGATCAAGTCCTGCACAATCCACAGCACCCTTACACACAGCACTTACTTTCTGCAGTCCCGATTCCTGCCCTGGACAGCAAGAGAGACTTTCGGGCTCTACTGGAAGACAGTAAAGCCCCAGATCCGATTAAACCCAAAGGTTACCAATCTAAACCAAGCCAGTATGGCGAAATTAACCAAGGCCACTGGGTGGCTCTAGAGGCTTAGGATTCCGAAGCGTCACTTTCGCGGATATCGGCAAGAGCGAGGAAATTGCCAATGTCCGCGATGCCTGAATCTACTGCTACAAGTTCTGAATCGTCTTTGAGTTGGACCCCGGATAGCCTCCGCTCGTTCGCACCCCGAAGCAGACCAGCCAACTTATGGCTGGCTAAAGCATGACTAAGACCTTCTGGACGAATATTTGAAATGCAGTTTCGAGAGTCATCCCGCAAACCAGGCTTAGGTTCGAAGGTAAAGTAGACGCCAAGGCTATCAGGAGAACTCAACCCCGGCCTTTCTCCGATCATTAAGACGACCATACGGGCCGCCAACTGGCTTCCTATCTCGTCTCCAATTGCGACCCTCCCTTGGCGAATGATGACTACCGGCGATAGACTCCAACTCTCCTTTTCAGCCAACGTTATTAAGTTAGCAAGCATCGGCAAGCTGTGGTCACGCACTGCTCTAGCAGATAGTCCATCAGCAATAACAATTGAAAGATCAAACTCAGGAGCCCCCTCTTCCTGGTGCCAATCGCTTAAAGACTTTTTAGTTGCCTCATCCAACTTCCTCCCGAGATCAGGACGCTGAAGGTATTCCTCACGACCGACAGCAGCACTGTTGCCGACAAAGCATCTCAGGCCCTTGTCACGTATCTGATCGGCCAAGCGATCGGCGTCTAGGCCAGAGTGCACGGCATCCCGGGCTCCGGCATGGGCCAACTGGAATTCCAGATGAGCTGATGTTGGCAGACTTGTTCCCGCCCGGCCTAACGCCACACGCGCTGCCGTCAACCGTTTCAAATTATCCCACGGATCAGCTGTCACAACTCCAGATAGAAAACGATTATCTCTATTCATTGGCCCGCCTCCGACGTCGCGGCCAAAACTGCTCTTGAAAAGGGAGCCGGGAGACTCTGACTAGTAGTCAAAGCTCCACCGTCCATTTTCATAATTCCCATGTCATTTAGCCAGCGCTCAAACTCAGGCGCCGGACGCAATCCAAGTACTTTCCTGACATAGAGTGCATCGTGAAAGGAGGTGCTTTGGTAATTCAACATGATATCGTCGGCGCCGGGGATACCCATTATAAAATTGACCCCAGAGGTCCCAAGGAGTGTTAACAAGTTGTCCATATCGTCTTGGTCCGCTTCGGCATGGTTGGTGTAGCAGATGTCGCAACCCATTGGCACACCTAACAGTTTCCCGCAGAAATGATCCTCCAGGCCGGCCCGAATAATTTGCTTACCGTTATAGAGATACTCAGGCCCTATAAATCCAACAACGGTATTAACCAAGAATGGATCATAGTGCCTGGCTACCGCGTATGCTCTTGCTTCACAGGTTTGCTGATCTAAACCATGGTGAGCTCCAGCCGAAAGAGCACTTCCCTGCCCGGTCTCGAAGTACATAACATTGTTGCCGACCGTTCCGCGCTTGAGGCCCATCGCGGCCTCACGCCCTTCCTCCAACAATGACAGCGAAACACCGAAACTACGATTGGCCGCTTCGGTCCCGGCGATAGACTGGAAGACAAGGTCTACAGGTTTGCCCCGGTTAATCAATTCAATAGTGGAAGTGATATGCGTCAGGACACACGTCTGAGTAGGAATACTGTAATTACCAACCACAGAATCCAACATTTCTAACAGTTCGCCGATGGCCGATAGGCTATCCGTCGCTGGATTAATTCCTATCATTGCATCCCCGTTACCGTACATTAGTCCATCCAGAACGCTTGCGGCGATGGCTGATACGCTATCCGTTGGACTATTCGGTTGCAGCCTTGTCGACATTCTGCCCTTCAGTCCCATGGTATTTCGGAACGCCGTTTTGACTCGGATCTTCTGCGTCACAAGCACCAGATCCTGAAGACGCATAATTTTCGACACTGCCGCGGCCATTTCGGGCGTGAGTCCCGCCGATATCGTCTTTAGGTTTTCCTCAGTGCACTCGTCACTCAACAGCCAGTTTCTGAAGTCACCTACTGTCAGATGGCTGACCAAGGCGAAAGCCGAGGCATCGTGGTTGTCGAGAATTAACCTTGAGACCTCATCGGACTCATAGGGTATTACCGCTTCATTCAGGAACGCCTTTAAGGGCAGATCGGCAAGAGCCATCTGCGCCGCAACCCGCTCCGTATCAGAGCATGCAGCAACACCCGCCAGTACATCTCCAGATCGGAGCGGAGTTGCCGCTGCAAGAAGGCATTTCAGGTCTTGAAAATGCCAACGCTCACCACCAGCCAACTGTGCATACCCACCCATTCTTCCTCCGAGGGATTTGCTCCCTGCTCTATTCCATGGCCTCCAGGGATTCAGGCAGAACCTGACCACCGTCAACAACAATTGTCTGCCCTGTCACATAGCCCGCTTCGCGTGAAGCGAGAAACATAGCGGCATTAGCAATATCCTCGGTACTACCCAGCTTTTTGAGTGGGATTGAGGCTGCCATCTGATCCAGATATTCCTGCCCCATATCTTCGAGGCCTTCAGTAATGATGTTTCCCGGCATTACTGCATTTATCGTGATCTGATATTTACCCAGTTCGATGGCCGCTGTGCGAATGAATCCTAGTTGGGCGGACTTGCTGGCGCCGTAATGGGACCAACCGGGAAATCCTGTGATAGGCCCAGTGATGGAGGATGTAACCACAATCCGCCCTGCCTGACTCTTCTTTAATTCAGGTAGACACGTCTGCACGCTGACGAACGTGCCTTTCAGATTGGTGTTCATGACCTCGTCCCATTGGTCGTCCGACATGGACTCAAGACCAGCAGACGGGAAAATGCCCGCATTCGCACACAACACATCTAGTCCACCGTACAACTCAACACAACGGGCAACTGCGGCCTTCATGTCTGTACGACTGCTAACATCCGCACAATAATGGTTCGCTGTCCCCCCGGCCGACACGATCTCTTCAACCGCGGCTGCAGCTGACGCCTCACTTCTAGCAACCACGAGAACCTTTGCACCTGCTGATGCAAAGCCCGAGGCTATACCTTTTCCAATACCCTTACTTGCTCCGGTCACCATGACCGAGAGTCCTTTAAGCGATGTAATCATTTTTCGTCCCTCTTATTTCAATTGCCTGTTCATGAGAAGGCATACCGTATGTTTGTTTGTGCTCAAGTCTTTCTTTTTACTAGCGATTGAGGATCAGAAAGGTAGGCTCGGGCGAGTTCGGCTGTGCCATTCGCGAATTCCACGCCCTGTTCTACTGCCATGTCTGCGGTAGGATGCGACCCGATCCATGCCAGAAGCGTCATCCGCCGCAGCATGATAAATGTCGGTATTTCAGATCTCTCCGCCTGGGAGAGATCAGTGATCTCTGAGTACCCAGAGAGCCATGAAGCGACTAATTCGGGTACATCGGGCCGTGTCTCAATAAAGCTGATGGCTGACGCTAGGTCGTACAAAAACCAACCTGAACCACAGTCATCGAAGTCAATGACTCGGATATCCGTACCGTTTTCCAATAGATTCGCCAAACGCAGATCAGAATGAATCAAACCGTAGCGATCGGAGCCTTTCCCGAATTCCTCAAGCCTCGTCCTGATCGTTTCAGAGGTTTCCTCCAACAACTCCAGAGACTGCTCATCCAAGCCGGGAGCCTCACGCCAATCACCCCAGTTAGGTCTATTGCCCAGACATCCATCGAAGTCCCAGACCAGACGTTCAAAGTAGGCTGGTCGTTGCCAACTCTTAGCGTGTTTATGTAGCCGCGCTGTCAGTCTGCCCAGGTTTCGAAATGCTTCCTCAAGCCGGTCCTCGTCTGGCTCCGTACCCTCAATAAACCCGAACAGGTCTACAAAACGAGTTTCCATCAGATGGTCATCCCCTTCGACCTCTACCACGTACTCGCCACTGGAAGTTGGTATTGCTTGGGGGGTTAGAATTCCGGCCTCCCTTTGGAGCGCAGCCATCCAGTCCAGCTCTGTCCGGACTGCATTTCGAGTGTGATAGCCGGGACGGTGTACGCGCATAACCACTGCCCTGTCGGAGCTGCCCGAATCTACTCGGTACGTGGCGTTCTCTGAGAGGCTAAGCAACTTCAGCCCTGCGCCCTCAGATAGCCCCCATTCTCCAAGAGCTTGCCTGGCAACTTGCTCTAGCAATATCAGCTGGGTTTCTCTGTTGAGCTGATCGAAATGTATTGCCGAATCCATAAATTCACCTTCTTCGAAGCAGAGATCCTGATTACTTTTTGGCTTTTCGGCGACCCAACCAATAGCCACCAAAAAGAACCAAGCCGGCCATCAATGTGGTCAGTGAACCCAGTGCGGGGACCTGCGGCGAGTATCCAGCCACCATTTTTGCGTAAAGCCACACCGGCACGGTTTGCTCTGCACCCGTTGTGAAAGTCGACAGTGGAAAATTGCCCCACGAGAGAAGGAAGGCAAACAACGCTCCTGAAAAAATGCCTGGCCAAAGGATTGGCAATGTCACCTCCGTGAATACCTGCCAGCGGGACGCTCCAAGATCGTATGCAGCTTCTTCCACAGAGGGATCGAAACCGTATACCTGAATGCTAATGACCAACGTGACAATCGGAATGATCCAGACCAAATGAGCAAATACCGCCAGCTGCCAACCAGGGCTGATATCCAGTGCCGAAGACCACAACAGAATGGCCAAGCCGAGCACCGCTTGAGGAAAGAAGATCGGTAGCAAAATCAGTTTTTGATAAAGGCTGCGACCTTTCCATTCATATCGCGCAAATGCCAATGCCCCCGCTATTGCCAGAACAACAGAAACGATCGTGACGACGCCTGCAATCAAGAGTGAGGTCCCCAGGTAGTCTCGAATCTCGATCGAACTGAACACCGACGCGTACCAGTCAAGGGACCAGGCCTTTACGGGGAACATGAAAAAGCGCAATTTGGAAAACGATGCAATAAAAACTGCAACCATCGGAAGATAGATGAATAGCAAAATGACAATCGTCCAGATCCGAATCGCTTTTTCGCTTTTACGATTTCTGAATGCAGTCTCAGTAGCTGACATAACTTAGCTCCTATTTTCGCGACAACAGGTTGTCCAGATTCAGCCGGGACAAGAGGCCAATCACGAGGACCGCAGTGAGTAGGATCAATAGTGTTGAGAGAGCCGAACCCAGAGGCCAGTTCTGTGCGTAGGTAAACGCGGTCTCAATATCATGAGAGATCATGATGATCGACTGGCCTCCGAGTATCTTCGCTTCCGATATGGAGCCAAGCACAAGGACAAACGACAACAAACATCCAATCATGATGCCTGGCATTGCCAGCGGCAGCTCTACCTCTTTAAAAACCTGCCAACGCGTCGCTCCCATATCGAAAGCCGCTTCACGGCATGAATCGGGCACCATTGATATGCCTAATGACATTGGGAATAACATGAAGGGCAAATAAACATACACCATCCCTAGTACCGTCACGGGGGCGTTGTAGAGCATGTCAGGGAGCTCCCACCCAAAGAGCGTTCTGGTTGTGCCGTCCAGAATGCCATGGTTCAGAAGCGTTAATACCCAGCCAAAAAGACGAACGTTTTCTGAAACAAATAGGGGCAGAACCAGCAGTAGCGTGAGGATCATCGAGCGCCTGAAGATTCGCGATAGACCGTAGGCGACAGGCCAACAGATCACGATCAATATCAGTGTCGATAGCAGAGCGAGCCAGACAGACCAGGCGTATGAAATGTAATAACCTTCCTGGAAAATAGTGACAAAGTTCTCTAGGGTCGGTAACTGGTTAAAGGCAAAGGAACGTTCGGGCATAAAGCTGTAAATGACCACCAGCCCAAGCGGACCTATGAATCCCGCCACAAAAATAAATAACGCCGGAAGGCTTAGAAGTGCGCCAGGCTGTTTAAACCAAAGTAAAGTTTTTCGAGCCCTGAGCTTCAAAGCAGGATCCTTGGTTTCCGGCAAACGTTCTGCAGAAGAGTCGGTTACAGGGTATGATTTAGATGGCATGTTCATGTTCAGGATCCTCCTATCTCGCAAGCAGAAAAGCCTGATCGGAATTCCATCCTAAGCGGACGCTTTCTCCAACATTCCATTCATCGCCAATCATCGTCTCAACAAGCAGTGAGCGTTTCTTCACTTTCACTTCATACTGAACTCTCGAACCCAGCACGTACTGGTTTTGCACAGTGCCAGCTATCTCAGTGTCAGCCGCTTCGCCCTCGGCTAAAATTTGAATGCGCTCAGGTCGCACGATGAGAATGCCAGATTCAAGATCAGCGCCTGGAGGTCCGACGTAACTGTCTTGAGTATCTGTATCCAGAAAGCGAGCGTCCTCCTGCCGGGTAACATTGAATTGATTTACTTCACCCATAAACTGGGCGACAAAGCTATTCGCGGGCTTATTGTAGATTTCATCGGGAGTTCCAATCTGTACGATGCGGCCATCACGCATTATTGAAATGCGATCGCTCATGACCATTGCTTCTTCTAGTGAATGGGTGATGTACACAAAAGTCTTTCCGGTTCGCCGCTGAATATCTTTGAGTTCTTTTTCCAGCGTTTTCCGCAATCGATAGTCCAGGGCAGAAAGCGGCTCGTCGAAGAAGAGGATCTCAGGATCGAAAGCTAGTGCTCTTGCCAGAGCAACCCGCTGCTTCTCACCGCCAGAACACTCACTTACCTTTTTTGCGTAATAGGCTTCTGAGAGGTGGAGCTGTTCAAGCAATTCGATTGCTCGGGTTTTCCGGTTGTTCTTCGTTTCTCCGCGGAGCTTCAGGGGAAACTCTATGTTCTCCCCAACAGTTTTATGTGGAAACAACGCCAAGGATTGAAAAACCATGCAGGTTGGGCGGCGATTGGCAGGCACATCGTTAACCCGCTCTCCCGACATCAAAATATCGCCGCGAGATGGCTTATCCATACCAACCAACATCCGGATCATGGTCGTCTTACCACTGCCGGATGGGCCTACGATCGTGAAAAACTCACCTTTTTTTACTTCGAGGTTAATGCGCTCGACCGCTACAAAGTCGCCGAAGTATTTCTCTACATTCCGCAATTCAAGAATGCTTTCAGTCATACCTGCCTCCAATGGATATAGGTATGCTCGGTCCGGCAGCACGCCGGACCGAGCATATCGGGATTACGCCTCGCGACGGGCACGCGTATAGATTTCGAGCATTCGGTCGTAGTCAGGATTCACGTCGTAATCCGCACAGTGCTCTAACTCCCACTCAAGGCTGTCATACTGAATGGCATCCAGCTCCTGCTTAGTGAACGCATCACGTACTTCTTTCATTCCCAACTGAGTTACGGGGTTGTGAGAGCCCTCGGCGAACGCCACTTGTCTAGAAACATCGGGGCGTTGCACATACTCAAGGAAATCTTCGGCCCTCGGCGACAGCTCAGGATTATTAACAACGGAGGTGACTTCGATCCAAACAATGCCACCCTTCCCGTCGATCGGTCCGGATTTCGGCGTAATACCCCTGACGTTTGAAAAGCCATCCATTCGTGCGATTGAGCAGGAGTAAGTGCCGCCCGTGAAGTAGGCATCAATACCACCAGTAATCAGCGCCTGGTTCATCATCAGATGGTCGTCTGAGAGAACCTTCGCGTTTTTGAACAGATACCTTGCAACTCGCTCGAACTCTGTAAATTCGGCTTCGGTGTGCTCTTTGAACGGCGTGAAGCCGGCCGTTATACACATGTGATAAATATTCCAGTTTGCCCAGGTGAGCATTCCGTAACGGCCCTTCATGGAGGGGTCCATGAAGAGGTTGAAGCCCTGATCTTCAGCCATCGAACGTGAAATTTTATCGGTGTTTACTACGAACGACAGCGGTCCGAATCGCTGAGTCATGCCCAACAGTTCTTTCTGATCCAGACTCATCGCCCACTTATAAGGCCAACGAAATTCCTCAAGCATCTGGTCGAAGTAGGGCCGAAAACGCTCTTGGTCCAGCGGTTTGATCAAGCCTTCCGGGTAGAGGATTTCTCTCGCCCAAGGGTTGTTGAGATTTACGAGGTCCCATACTTTATTTTCTCCGGCTCGGAGCTTATTCACTGCATCCGGATCCGAGATAACATTCTGGGCAGAGACCCGTGTATCAAAAGATCGGCGGAAAGGATCCAGAACGTTCGGCGAGTTATACCCCTCCCAAACCAGGATATTAAGCTCACGAGCTCTATCTTTTGACGCAGCCCAACCCATATTTGGCCAGAGCGCCGCTGGAGCTGCGGCCGCGCCCGCCGCCATCCCCATTCCCTTTAGAAAATTACGACGATTGGTCTTTAGCTTCGACATGTGCGATCTCCCAATATTTTTACTTGGCATTTACCACATTTTAAACCACTTAAGCTCAAGCATATTTCAGGCCACCACTTAAGAATTTAGATTTAAAAACCTTTATATTATTGTTTTTATTAATTTTTCGGAAATTCATTAGAACCTAGAAGGGCCCAAATGCACCAGTTTTCTCCGCACCATGACTTGGCATCTACCAACTTTTGCCCCATACTGCGCACAACAAAACATCAGACTTAATAAATCAGAGCGCTTGAATGCTGTGACGAAAAGAAAGTGGACAAAAAAAGCGCGTTGGCGCGAGATTCGTGAGCAACTGGACCGGCAGCCCGTCGTTCAGATTTCAGAGATGGCTGACTATTTTGATGTTTCGGTTGAAACAGTTCGGCGAGATATTGATTCGATGGCAACAGAAGGGTTGGTTATTCGCACATATGGCGGAGCAGCCAACTCCAGAATCGCGTCCGAACCAACCCTTGAAGAGCGCACTGAGGTCCTTATTGATGAACGCAAGAGGATCAGCCTCGCAGCCCTGCCCCGCATCAGTAATGGTGATGTCTTAATGATGGATGCCAGTGCTACGTGCGTACATTTTGGAAAGCTGTTAGCTAGTGTCCCTTAACAAAAATTCGCATAGATAATTCTCCGATCCTGTATAATCTCACAAGTAGAGACAGGAGAAACAACCATGGCGCGAATAGCTAGACCCCTTGAAGTGAGCGACTCTGAACGAAAGGAGCTGGAGTCATGGTTGAGACGACAACGCATGCCTGCCGCTGAACAGTTGCGAGCCCGTATCATTCTGCTGAGTACCGAAGGTCTTCCGGGCAGAGTGGTCGGTGAGCGCGTTGGCGTAACCTCCGAAACTGTGAATAAGTGGCGAAATCGTTTCAAAACACACAGGGTTGCGGGTCTGACTGATGCGCCCAGGACTGGCCGACCTCGAACTATAAATGATCAAAAAGTTACTGATTTAATTAATAAAACACTCAAAGAAAAACCAAAAAATGCCACTCACTGGTCAACGAGCTTGATGGCCAAAGAGACTGGATTAAGTGCGATGTCGGTGAGTCGAATTTGGCGAGCTTTTGGCTTGAAGCCGCATCGCCACGATACATTCAAGCTGTCTACCGACCCGCATTTTGTTGCCAAGGTTCACGATATCGTTGGTTTGTACATGAATCCACCAACGAAGGCGATGGTGCTGTGTGTTGATGAGAAGAGCCAGATACAAGCCATCAATCGAACACAGCCTGCGCTACCTCTGTCATTTGGACACACAGAAACCAGAACACATGATTACGTCCGGCACGGCACCACGACGTTGTTCGCTGCACTTGATATAGCAACCGGGGAAGTGATCGGCAGGCTACATCGCCGACACCGTGCAACGGAATTTCTGGCCTTCTTAAAAGAGATTGATCGCGCCGTTCCGCCGAATATGGACGTTCATCTCGTCATGGACAACTACGGCACACACAAAACAGCAAAGGTGCGTGCCTGGTTTGCCGCTAGACCTCGCTACCACGTGCATTTCACGCTGACTTCAGCGTCCTGGATTAATCAGGTCGAGCGGTTCTTCGGGTTGATTTCAGAGCGCTGGATCAAGCGAAATTCACATCGCAGTACACGAGAGCTTGAGAGCTCGATCAAAGACTATCTGAAGACTTACAACGAAGACCCGAAGCCCTTTGAATGGCATAAATCTGCCGACCAGATTATTGAGTCAATCGCCAGATTATCAGACAAGCTCAATAAGTAAGCGGACTTTTGTTAAGGGGCACTAGAGAGCGCACTGATCTGACTGTCATTACAAACAGCTTCTCTGTGGCCCAAGCACTCGCATCCAATTCCACGTTTACAGTGCTGATTCTACCTGGCGTTTTCAATGCCCACGAGAATGCTAATTATGGCGGTTTAACCGTTGAATATTTGCAGAGGTATCAGGCGGACCATTGCTTTTCTAGTTGTGGAGCTCTAACACCCCGCGGACCTACCGAAGTCAACGCGGAAGTGGCCTGCCTCAAACGCGCGATGATTCAGTTGTCGAAACAAACAACTCTACTAATTGATCACTCCAAACTTGGCTCTGGGAAGCTAGAAACAGTCTGCCCCTTGGACCAGATAAGTGAAATTGTATGCGATGCCAACCCAACTGAGGAAGTTCAGCTAGCGTTGCAACGCGCTTCTGTAAAGCTGTGTTTGATTTAGCAAATCGACTTTTTGTTACCTGCATTTAGGAGTCTGAACGTGAAAGGTGTCCGCTCTATTCTTGACCAAAATGCTTTCCGCTTCGACACACAAGAAAGCACGCCAACTAATTTGAGCCGCATGGTTGAGAAGAGGCTGAAAACCGTGGGCCCCACATCGGTGCTCTTTTACCAAGAACCACTGCACATTGTTAGGGGTGAAGGCGTCTGGCTCTACGACGATTCTGGGAACCGGTATCTCGACGTCTACAATAATGTACCTTCCGTTGGGCATTGCCACCAGAAAGTTGTTGACGCGGTATGCCGGCAAATGGCGGAACTGAATATTCATACCCGATACCTTCATGGGGCCATACATGAATACATCGAACGAATACTGGATACAATGCCCTCTAAGCTTAACCGCATGGTAATGACGTGCACTGGCAGCGAAAGCAATGATATGGCACTTCGGCTGGCCAGACACTGGACCAAGAACCATGGAGTGATCGTTACTGAAGCTGCTTACCACGGCAACACCTCTGCTGTAACTGAGATTTCTCCCTCTTCACTTAAAACCAGCGAACCCGCCGATCACGTTTTCGTAATCCCTATCTCAGAAATGCCACAGGCTCCGGACGAGGCAAAGACGTGGTTTCTCAATAAAGTGAGAGAGGGCATTCAAACCCTGAATGATCGCCGCTATGGCTGTGCAGCCCTCATAGTAGATACCATTTTTTCAAGCGACGGAGTAATCGCCGATCCCGCTGGATTTCTCAAACCCTCTGTTGAGTTAATACAGAGCAAAGAAAGCTTGTTCATTGCAGACGAAGTTCAACCCGGCTTCGGCAGGACAGGCGATAACATGTGGGGCTTCGCAAGACATGATGTTGCGCCTGATATCGTCACAATGGGAAAACCAATGGGCAACGGTTATCCAGCAGCGGGCATTGTTGCTAACGACCATTTATTCGCCTCTTTTAATGAAGAGGTGGGCTACTTCAATACATTTGGAGGCTCAACAGCCGCTGTAGCGGCGGGCTCAGCTGTCTTGGACGTCATCGAAGAGGAAAATCTGATAGCCAATTCAAAAGAAGTAGGCCTCTATCTCAAAACCCGTTTAACAGATCTGGCCAATGAATATGAAGAAGTCGGAGCGGTCCGAGGGGCCGGCCTGTTCGTGGGACTAGATTTTATCGACCCAACTTTATCGGGAGCACCAGACCCAGCAAAAGCCTCGAAAGTCATAAATTCACTACGTCAGAATGGCGTCCTCATTGGTGCTGCAGGAAAATATGGGAACACTCTCAAAATTCGGCCTCCATTATGCTTTGAGAACAGCCATGCTGATTTCTTTCTTAATCAAATGCAGCGTGCAATTGAGGAGACTAGGTGATCAAGTTGGTCACGGGGAAGCCTACTTGACAGAGCTCACTAATAAATTTGGAGAGCAAACCACCGCTACACAATAACCAGCTTCTTACAACTTGCCCCAACCCGCACTAAGTCTTGTTGATAGTGCCGGCCTCAGGCTGCTCCGCCACACCTAACATGGCCTTCATGGCAATCAGAGCTGGCTTGGTAGCTGAGACGTGACATTCAGCGTGGTCGCAAAGCGGACATTCGGGTTGTAGTGGCATAGTAAATCTGGCCACCTGATTTTGAGTGTATGATCACTCACATAATGAATCAGGTGAAGACGATGGCGAAAACTAGAAACTTCAGTCCGGAATTCCGTTTGGAGGCTGCTCAATTGGTGGTCGACCAGGGATACACAGTGAAAGCTGCCTGCGATGCCATGGGTGTTGGCAAATCCACCATGGAGTACTGGGTTCGTAAACTTCGTTCCGAGCGGGCTGGCAAGGCACCCAGAGGCGAGGCCCTGACCACAGAGCAGCGTGAAATTCAGGAACTGAAGCGCCGCCTTCGTCGGGCGGATGAAGAAAAGGAAATCTTAAAAAAGGCTACCGCTCTCTTGATGTCGGACTCCCTGAGCAATTCTCGATAATCGAGCGACTTGAAGAGAGCTATGCGGTGCAGCGCCTGTGTCAGGTGTTTGGGGTGCATCGCAGTAGTTACCGGGCATGGCGTAACAGGGATCGAACGCCCTGTGAGGCTGAGCAAGAGCTCCAGGAGCAGGTTATCGAGGCACACGAGGCCAGCCAGGGTTCAGCCGGGGCAAGAACCATTGCCAGCATGGTGACACAGGCCGGAATACCGCTGAGCCGTTACCGTGCCAGCCGACGGATGAAGCAGTTGGGGCTGGTCAGTACGCAGCCGCCAAGCCACGTTTACAAGAAGGCCGATCAGCCACACCTGGATATTCCGAATCTCCTTGACCGGGAGTTCGACGTAGAGGAGCCCAATCAAGTATGGACTGGAGATATAACCTATCTGTGGACCGGTGCGCGCTGGGCTTACCTGGCTGTTGTGATCGATTTGTTCTCCCGTAAACCGGTGGGTTGGGCCATATCTCTGTCGCCGAATACGGATCTGGTGAAGAAGGCTCTGACGATTGCGTATGAATCCCGGGGAAAGCCTTCAGGAGTCATGTTCCATTCGGATCAAGGGTGCCAGTACACCAGCCTACGATTCCGGCAGTTGCTCTGGAGTTATCAAATGAAACAGAGCCTCAGCCGACGCGGGAATTGCTGGGATAACGCTCCCACCGAGCGCTTCTTCCGGAGTCTGAAAACAGAATGGGTGCCGGGAATCGGGTATCCGTGCTTTGCCTCGGCAAAGCAATCGGTCACGGACTATATGATCGGTTATTACAGCGCACTGCGGCCTCATAAACACAACGGCGGATTGCCGCCGAATGTGGCAGAACAGGCCTACTGGAAAGCTCAAAAGACGGTGGCCTAAAACACTTGACCACTACAGGTCGAGGCCGGCCTCCTATCAAAGCGTTCGAACGATTATCATCTTGAGCGAGACTCGCCCCGCCGCTCTCCGTGCGGTGGGGATTTTATTGCGCGAATCAAAGCCTAATGAGACACAAGGTCAGTTGAATTTCAGTGACAGAATCAGTTTCCTGTCATCGAAATTAGACGCTGCAAGAGCCCATCAAGCTGAGTCTCCACGTCACTCATATTGAGACCCAAAATCCCTAACATTGGCAATTGGGGATGATGACCAAATACTCCAAATGGTTGTGCGTGAAAGTCACAATATTCTGTCTGCTCATGGGGATGAAGAATGAACACACCCTGAACCAGTGATCGATTCGCTGTTGAGCCGAGACCATGCACATATTTGAATGTGCAGTCCCTCAAGTGATTGTCAAAAGCCAGCTGCTGGCGGGTGTATTTGGCATCCAGAACCACGACTTTCAGTAATTGTTCAGAATCTGTGAATTCCAACGAAATATCGGGAGTACGTCGCAAGAACTCACCGGTCCGCCGAACACCAGGACCATCTGTTCTTGCCCTATTTATCGTTCGGATCTCGGTATTCGCGATGAGTCCCTTGTGATTGCCGTGGCCCGGCATCCAGTAGTGAGGTTCGTACCTCATTCGCAAATACCCCGTCTCAACCTCGCCTTCCCAAACGAGATCGGAATCCGAAGAGATCGACTGTCGGTGACCGACTCCAACTCCATAATGTGTAATGAGCCATTGGCGAACCATCAACGTGCAGTAAAGCTCAAATAACTTTGGAATGTTGGTGATCGAAAGCAGCATCTGCTCGAAGCCCCAATCAATCTTTGCTCCTTGGTACCACTCATGCGCAGCCCTGAAAATAACCGCATAATGGCGGTTAGAGCGTACACGGGGCGTAAATCGGGGCAGCGAACGATCGATCTTTCGAACCGGGATGAGTCGATTCATGAGAGCCTGGAGCTCGAGGATGTCGGATTTCAGCTTCTTAAGACGGGCGATGTGTGTCTGGTTTTTTTTACTAAGCCAGTCCTGAGCTACATCAAAAAAGCTCACATACCCATCATAGTGATTGAGGGTTAAGGATTTCTCCTCGTGTTGATAACCCTCAAGCAACTGATGAACGAATCTGAGCAGACTGTCCACGTAGCCATGGATAATCTGATTCTCATAAAGGTCCGTGTTCTCGTGAAGGACCGTGCTCTGAATTTCACGGGCCTGATAAAGACGTCCTTGGTGCTTTAGGACAGCGTTTTCAGGGTCACTCGCATCTTCGAGAACGGAAAGGTTGTTGGCAAGCCAGGTGATATCCTCTTCGCCAAGATCACGAACCGCCGCACCATCCAAAATTTCATGGCGCGTCTTCAAAGCACTGATCGGAGAACCGACAAGATACGGTGTTTGATCTTGGAGAATGCGCACGGCTTCCGCCAGCTGTTCGATCAAACGTATCGGGCGCTCGCCAAACTCGCGGTCAATCCCTGCCTGTCTTCTCGTTGGGCTTTTGCTGTGGAGTTGATCGGCCTCATCAATCGCAAGAATGTAGTCAATCATTTGATGGACTTGTTCCGCAGAGGCCTTCTTGGCGAGGACTTCGACACTGCCTACCTCATCGAAGATTCTGTCCGTTCCCTGGATCACTTCGACACAGCAAACGGCAACACCAATGTAATTGTAAAAAAGCCCTTTGAGCATGCCGCGGTCAGAACGCTGAGGCAAAATAGAAAAAGAGCGTCCTGACTCATCATCAGGGCTGAGCTCAATTACAACAGAGTCAAAGACCAGCGAAGCGGCTTCGCAGGGCTGCTCTGTGGTCAGCGTTATCCTAAAGGCCTCGGTTTCTAGGACCCACGGCAACCGACCCGGACTTGGATTATCTTGATCAAGGGTGACAACTCTACCCCTACGAGGTTCGCTGAGTATCTCGAATTCCAGTCTCATGGTGACGGGGCTCAGAAGAAGCTATAGCTCTGAACGTTGGAATCTCCAATCGACATCACTTCCTCGACCAGCTGACTCACGCGGGGCAAATTGTTTCCTTTGGCATATTCATGAACGCGTTCCAAGCGGGTTCTGTACCCCTTACCAAAGCCATTAATCAGAGGAAGCACATGCTGAGCAATGGCGAAGTCAGCCGCTTTGCTTTCATCCATGTACTGGCGGGCAACCGCTATGTACGAATTCATCGCCTGGACCTTGCGCATACTTACAATTGTTGGATTGCCCAGGTCTTTGCCGCGCTCTTCAAAAATGTCCAAGACGTCGTTCAGTTTTAACGGTGCACCGTAATAGTCTTCCGCCTGCTTCGCAGCCGAAATACCAAAAAATGACTCGAGCACATCGTAGGGGAGTGTGCCATTAAGAGTCTGGGTCACTGGAATGTCAGCTTCTGAACCTGACTGGTCCATCGAAATCACCGGTACGCGGTCACACAGGCGCGGCGACAACAGCTCCGTGGTTGAGTCATTGTTAATAGTTGCCAAGAATCGCGTCGTTTTTGGTACCGGCAGGTAGCGCTGCTCAGGATCGGGGATACCCGTATCGATCGGGCGGCCGCGGCTTTCGGCATCGAACAGCGCCAAGAAATCGCTCATGTAGTGTTCGATCGGGGATAGATTGGCCTCATCAAGCAGAGCAATCCGGAGCGAATCGGATGCTTGGTCACGACCACCGTGTCGCAAAAACTGGTACATTCCCGTGCGCGCAGGTTGGTAGCTCCCCTTGAGTGAGTTGTAAAAACCAATGAAATCTCGGCCGGAAACCCAGCCTCGACTGACAGGGACATTGATAAAGTTGCCCCCGTAGCCAGACTCGTCCGCAAGACCATAGGCTTGCGCCAGACGGATAGCCGTTGAGGTTTTGCCGGCACCGGGCAAACCTTTAAACACCGTCATAAAAGACTGCTGCAACGTGATTAAGATGTTAGCCATTTCCTCATCACTGAACGAACGGCCATCTGACTCCTGAAACCAATAGGCGACGCTCTGGATAAGCTGTTCTCCTGTCTCCGGCGTGTAAGTCGAAAGAGTCGGAGGAACATAGGTTTCTATCTCATCCTGAGACTTAAAGACCTGGCCGTTAAGCAAACCCAATACAACATTTTGCTTGACCAAATCCTCCGTCAACGAGGGGCTCTTCAGTGTTGCGGTGTGAGTCTGGACGGCGCGATCCAGATCGCTTTTCAGGCGTTCTAAATAGTCTCTTTCGCGTTTAAGATCTTCGATCGTGCTGACGTTCTCCATATCAGCGAGCTTATTGCTGATCTCCGTATTCAGATCTTTAAGCTTGGATTCAGCGGCACGAATCTCGTCTTCCAGCTCAGTAAGCTTCTTGCGGCGCTCCTCCTGCTGTTCCGCAGCAGTCTGCTTCCGAATATCAGCAATCTTCGCGTCCGCATCGCGCTGAGCGAGCGTGACCCGGTTTTTCTCTTGTTGAATCTGTTGTTCGAGCTTTTGCTTATCTTGGCGAAGCGTTTCCAGCTCACGCTGAGCGACTTTCTTTTGCTCTTCAAGATGGCCCATGTGGCCGCTAAAAAGATCGGGCTTGCGATCTGCCAAATCAGCAAGGAAAGACTTCCCTTCCTCAGATTTTAACCACTCGTTAATCACCTCTTGGCCTGGGTCGGAAGTTTCCAAGTACTGGTCGATGATGGCCTTGAAACGTTCAAACCGCTCGCGGTTGGTGTGCGCGCTATTCTTTTTAACCTGGTTCTCGATCTCGGTCTTCAGTTGAGAGGCAGCATTGCGACCGAGTGCGGTCTTGCCGGAGGGACCAATCTTCAATTTTGCGTAGAACTGAATGATATCCGCGTCACTCGAGTAATCTTGCTTCTCCAGAGACCCGTCAATCTGCTTCAAATCGCTCATACTCGTTACAAAGCCACACACACCTGGCGTCAGGTCCGAGGGGTTATCCAGATAAATATTGCGATCGGCGAAAGCCTCCCGAGGGCCTTTGATTATCTGGCCACGAAGCAAATTCAGAGGCATGCACTGTGAAGGCGATACACGGGTTTCGATTTCGGTTTGGCTTCCGCTGAACGGCCCGAAGAGATGACCGTCGCTGAGGATAAAGAAATCGCCTTTGGGAATTGCCGGATTGCTCGTAAGCACGCCAGAGCCAATGTCAGGGAGCGGTGAATCAATGACTGGTAGAAATGTGGACGGATCCAGTCTTTTTGCTTTGTCACCAATCGCCCAATGTTCCGCTCGGTTCTCGGGGCGCGCAGACACGTAAGACTCAGTTTCGTTGTCGGTTTGACCAAAGTTATCAATAACAAATAATTCAGAAGCACCGAATGTGTCGACAATGGTCTGGTAACGACTCGAAATCCAAACTTTCCGAGTTGGAAAAACGGCGGGATCAGGTTGAGAGATCTGGCCACTGGAGAGGTCCTTTGTGAAGAGAATCTCCACCAGACCTGTGTCTTGCCGCCCGAGTGCTTCTTGCTGAACACAAATCAGAGCTTGGTGATTGATCATAGTTATAGTCGTCGCTTTCTAGGTAAGTGTATATCTTTGTAATTGATATGGTAGTGATTAGAGCGTTCTACCATAACGGATCGCCAGAGGTTTCGGAAAGGGCTCAGCAGGATTCTACGCTTTTACTGCGGACATTCCTAAAAAGAGGCACACCGAGCCAAAGCAGTGTTCATATCCAGACGCAGAAAATTTAGCTGAGAGCCCCAATGCGAAGCCATTGCTTTAACCCGTCAACCCGGTGTGAGTTGTCGCCAGTGTCGCCCGTGCGAGTTCTGTACATAAATCTGATCTGGCCGACAGATTTGGACTCACGTCGGTGCCAGCTTCCCTTCAAAAAAATTTGGACCGGTCATTAAGGACTTGGGGTGGCAAGTACCTATCCTCGTCCTCAACAAGATGCGTCCACCCGATCGCGGATTATGTGTACCGTCACTATCTTCATCGGTCATTTTATTTGGGGCAATTGAGATAGCGGGTTCTGGCCAGTGGCACCATCAAACGCGTATCTGCAAATACTCTTCGTCATGACTTTGCAACAGGGTTATTAAGGTCGGGGGGGATATCCGAATAGTGCAGAAGATACTCGGGCAAAGCGATATCAGAGCAACCGAAATCGACACACATATATCAGGTGCTCGACGGGCTGGCATCGTGAGCCCGTTTGATCGATTGCCAAGTTCCTAACGGGCTCCATTTCGCCCGTTTTTTGGGGAAAAGCCATCAATTCGGAGTATCGCGAATATTCGCTTTTGTTTAGCGACGGGAGGAGCCTGTAACCCGAGGGTGATCATCGACCGGGGCTTGCAGCGTCTGAGGCATCCAAAGGGACCAAGGACACAAGTTACGCACCTAGATCTCAATACTCTCAGCTATCTCCAGAGCATCCTCGACCTCGACACCAAGGTACCGCACGGTGCTCGACATATTCGTGTGTCCCAACAGCAACTGAACGGCTCGAAGATTTTTGGTCTTCTTGTAAATCAATGTCGCTTTGCTACGTCTCATTGAATGGGTTGCGTAGACGGAAGGGTCAAGTCCAATGCTCGTAATCCACTTTTTGACAAGACGGGCGTATTGGTGAGTAGTGATATGGTCGAACTTTCGCATCCGGCTCGGCCACAAATAATCCATCCCTGAGAGTCCACGCAACTCGATCCATGCTTCGACCGATTCGCGCGTCTTTTTGGTTATCTCAAACTGAACAGGCTGACTGGTCTTCTGCTGGATGACTTGCGCCCGGTCCAGAACCTCACCGTTTCTGGAAATATCTCGAACCAATAGCTTTACCAGATCGCAGGATCGGAGTTTGCAGTCAATTGCCATGTTGAACATCGCCAGCTCGCGGATGTTCTTTGCTATCTCTAACCGA
>PYVH01000327.1 GCA_003030785.1 Marinobacter sp. B9-2
GCCCGCGGATTTCAGACTGCCAAGTTGTCCCGAAAGCCAGCCTGCCGCGTGGGGGTTGTGGCCCACATCCAGAAACACATCCGGGGAGCTTCCGAGGCGTTCAAACCGCCCGGGAACAGTCAGGCCGGCAAGCACCTGCTCAATGACGGCAACCGGGAGCTCCGGTTCAAGCTTGCGAATGGCAACAACTGCCGCTGACACACTTGTGACCGGCAAAGGCCCGGCGGGCAGGCGAACAACCTGATCGTGATAGTTCAGTAGCACTGCCGGAAAACCGGAACCGCCCTGCTCCTTTGAGTTTGGCTTCCTGGGTGGCTCCATGGGGCAGGTGGTGGGCGAAAAATTCGTCCAGGCTGCCAATGTCGCTCTCGAGCATCGGATTCCCCTGGTCTGTTTCTCCGCCAGTGGTGGCGCCCGGATGCAGGAAGCCATCCTGTCACTGATGCAGATGTCGAAAACTGCCGCAGTGCTTGAGCGTATGAAGCTTGAAGGGATTCCCTACATTTCCGTGATGACAGACCCTGTGTTTGGCGGTGTTTCTGCCAGTTTGGCCATGCTCGGCGATCTCAATATTGCCGAGCCGAACGCGTTGATCGGGTTTGCCGGCCCGCGGGTCATTGAGCAGACCGTTCGTGAGAAACTTCCCGAGGGCTTCCAGCGCAGTGAGTTCCTGCTGGAGCACGGCGCCATCGACATGATTCTCCATCGCCACCAGTTGCGCGAGCGAATTGCCCACGTGCTGGCCAAGTTCACCGGTCAGGAGCGTCCGGGCACCGAGGAGCCGATTGAGTTTGAAGTGTCGGAGAAGCCTGAAACAGATGCCCCCGTCGAGTAACCGTCCAGACCAGCCTCCGGCTTTGCCGGGGGTTGGTGCCACTGTCGACCAGTGGCTTGCCTAC
>PYVH01000328.1 GCA_003030785.1 Marinobacter sp. B9-2
GGAATGTTCCGGCCATGCGTGTATTGCGCAGCCAGCCTGGTGAAACCGGGCGTGAGGCCCTGCCGGATATCGTGATCGCCATTGTGGCGGTCTTCGGGCTGGTCTGGATGTACGCCGGTGAACTGGCCCTTGTTGTTTCCCTGCTCGGTGGTCTTGCCCTGCTGCTTGGCGCGCTGGGCCTGGTGGGCTGGCTGATGGTGACGACCCTGCGCAAGGTCCGTGGAGGCGGCAACTCCTGGCGACTTGCCCTGGTTGGCCTGTACCGGCATCGCCGGGCCAGTCTGTCCCAGATCGCCGTATTTGCGATGACGCTGATGCTGGCCGCCACACTGATACTGGTGCGGACGTCACTGCTGGCGGACTGGCAGGCTCAGTTGCCCGATGATGCTCCCAATCATTTCCTGATCAACATCGCGCCGGAAGCGGTAGAGGAAGTGGATGCGTTCTGGCAGGAGCGTGGCCAGCCGCTGGATAAGCTTTACCCGATGGTTCGCGGGCGCCTCACTGAACTCAACGGTCAGCCCGTCAAGCAGGCGGTCAGTAAAGACGAAAATGTAAACGCGCTCAATCGTGAACTGAACCTGACCTGGATGTCGGCCTTGCCTGAAGATAACGAGATTATTGAAGGCACCTGGTTCGACGAGAACCAGAAAGATGGCGTCTCGGTGGAAGCTGAACTGGCCGGGCAGCTTGGCCTGTCACTGGGCGATGAGCTGACCTTCACCATCGGCTCCGAGAAGGTGACGGAAAGTGTCACCAGCATCCGCACGGTTCAGTGGGACAGCAT
>PYVH01000329.1 GCA_003030785.1 Marinobacter sp. B9-2
TTCGCGCTCGTCCAGAATCTCAATGCTGGCGCCCATCTGATTCAGGATGTTGATCACACCGACCCGGGTCGGGTTCATTCCCACATGGCGAAGGACCAGATCGGATCCCGGAGCGATACTCGCTGCTACCAGGAAAAAGGCGGACGACGAGATATCGGCAGGCACATCAATATTGGTCGCCGTCAGTTTGCCGCCACCACTGACACTGGCTGTCGCACCGTCCCGGTGAACGTGGTAGCCAAAGCCCGCCAGCATGCGCTCGGTGTGATCGCGGGTGGGAGCCGGCTCGGTCACCGATGTACTGCCCTCTGCGTAAAGACCGGCGAGCAGGAGGCACGATTTCACCTGGGCGCTGGCCACCGGCATTTCGTAATGAATACCGGACAGCTTCTGGCCGCCACGGATTTTCAGTGGCGGGCGACCACCTTCCGCGGTATCAATCACGGCACCCATGGCCCGGAGCGGATCGGCAACCCGCCCCATCGGGCGACCGGAGAGACTCGCATCGCCGGTCAGCTCGGAATCAAAGTGCTGGACTGCCAGCAACCCCGCAAACAACCGCATGGCCGTTCCGGAGTTACCCAGGTACAACGGCCCCCTTGGCGCCTGCAGCCCGTGCATGCCAACGCCGTGGATCCGCACAAAGCCGTCATCCGGGCCTTCGATAGTCACGCCCATATCCCGGAACGCCTGAAGCGTGGCCAGGCTGTCTTCACCTTCCAGAAACCCCTTCACCTCGGTAACACCGTCAGCCAGCGCACCCAGCATTATCGAACGGTGCGAC
>PYVH01000330.1 GCA_003030785.1 Marinobacter sp. B9-2
CCTTGTCGACGAGACGAATCAGCGGGTATCGGCCCTTGCAACATCATTGAACAGGATCGAAGGGTAAGAAATCCCCGGCTTTTCTCAGCGCAAAACACGCCTGACAAGAACCGGGCCCACCAACTCGAAGATAATCGTAGAGGCTACTACGACAGGCAGTATGACATCGTGGAATTCAGGAAAACGCTCGGCCGCCAGCAGCGCCATACCAATCGCGACACCGGCCTGGGGTGTTAACGCAAGGCCGATATCGCGTGGAAGCTTGTTACCTCTGTGATCGGCGACAAGAGTTGAGAGGTAGCCGCCCAGAACACGGCCGCCCAAACGCAGTGTGATATAGGCGAGGGTCAGTAAGATTGCATCGTTGGCCTGATAAAGATCGATGCTTGCCCCAGAGAGGACGAAGAAGAACACCAGAAACGGCCACTCAATGTGCTCGATCTCACGGAACGATCTGGTGTGGTGATGTGAAAGATTGGCGACCAGACTGCCAGCCACCATTGAGGCCAGTAGCGCCGACACCCCCAGCGAAGATGAAAATCCTGCCAGCAACAGGATGAGTGCAATCGCTTCAATTTGAGTAGGCTCACCAGGCCTGAGACGACCTGTGAGCCATGCGGCCGGCAAGCCAATCGCTGCACCCAGCAGTATCGCGCCACCCAACTCCCATATTGCGTGGAGCAGGGCCAGTTCCGCGTCACTTCCAATCACCCAGCCGAGTGTCGCCATGCTCAGCCCGAATACGAGGATACCCCACCCGTCGTCAATGGCGACAATGC
>PYVH01000331.1 GCA_003030785.1 Marinobacter sp. B9-2
TGGTTCAGGCCGTCGTTGCCCTGTTCGCCGTTACCGGCCACATGATCCCTATCTTTTACCGATTCAAGGGCGGGAAAGGTGTGGCAACGGCGCTTGGCGCCGGGCTTGCACTGGCACCCGTGACAACACTGATGATGGCCGCTATCTGGATGCTGGTGATCTGGTTAATGTGTGCGAAAATGCCCGCCCTGAAAGCGCGGGCCAGCCTGTTCACAGTATCCCCTGGTTGTGCGTTATTCAATCACCAAAGAGTGGAAGATCCCGGGAGCACCCTTGGCAGACAGCGTATTGATCGAAGGCCTGGTTGTGGAAACTGTGGTTGGTGTTTATGACTGGGAGCGGGAAGTCACCCAGAACCTGGTGGTTGATCTGGAAATGGCCTGGGATAACACGGTACCGGGCCGCTCGGACGACGTCGCCGATGCCCTGGATTACGCGGCCGTCAGTGCCCGGGTCGAGTCCTGCCTGCAGACGCTCAGGCCAAAACTGCTTGAGCATGGGGCGGAGGTCCTTGCCAGAACCTTGCGGGAGGAATTCGGCGTCACATGGTTACGACTGGCGATACGCAAGCCGGGCGCCGTACCCGCGGCACAGGCGGTGGGCGTTCGGATCGAGCGGGGAGAGAAAACTGAGGCAGGAGTGCGGTAATGGCAGCGGCCGTCCGGGTTTACATCAGCATCGGCAGCAACGTGGACAGGGAACGTTATGTCACAGCCGCACTTGATGCCCTGTCTGCATGGTTTGGTGAACTGATCATCTCGCCGGTCTATGACAGCGAGGCCGTCGGATTTGACGGGTCTCCGTTTCTGAATCTGGTGGTGGGTGTGGATACGACTCTGCCGGTTGCCGAGCTGTCAAAGCGTTTCAAGCAACTGG
>PYVH01000332.1 GCA_003030785.1 Marinobacter sp. B9-2
ATCCCCCAGGCCATGAGGGTCATTATCCCGCCGTTGACCAGTCAGTACCTGAATCTGGTGAAGAACTCGTCGCTTGCCACCGCGATCGGCTATCCGGACCTGGTGGCCGTATTCATGGGAACCACGCTGAATCAGACGGGGCAGGCCGTTGAGGTTGTCGCCATTACCATGGCGGTGTATCTCACCATCAGTCTGCTGATCTCGCTGTTCATGAATATCTATAACCGGGCTGTGGCCATTAAGGAGCGATGATGACCGAGTCAACCATGAAAGCACCCAAGAAGGCGCTCAGGCCGGTCAAGTGGATGCGGGAGAACCTGTTCTCTGGCTGGTTCAACACGGTGCTGACGCTGGGTGTCGCCTATATGCTGGTTACCAGTGTGGGGCCCTTGCTCAACTGGTTCTTCCTCGACGCCAACTTTGTTGGCGCTGACGCGAGTGATTGCTCGGGTGCCGGCGCCTGCTGGCTGTTTATAAGCCAGCGCCTGAACTTCTTTATCTACGGGTTTTACCCGGACGAGCTGCAATGGCGGGTAGACGCCATGTTCCTGCTGTTGGCCGTTGCCTTTGTGCCCCAGTTCATCGAGCGGTTTCCGGGCCGAAAGTGGCTGGGACTCTTTGGCATCTTCGGTCTGCCTGTTGTTGGCTACTTCCTGATTCCCGGCGGCTTATTCGGCCTGGAAGAAGTGCAGAGCTCGAAATGGGGCGGTCTGATGCTGACCCTGATCCTCGCCTACATCGGGATTGTCGCCTCGTTGCCAATTGGCATTCTGCTTGCGCTGGGACGGCGCTCCGAGATGCCCATCATCCGGGGAATCTGTGTGGTCTTTATCGAGGTATGGCGGGCGGTTCCGTTGATCACGGTTCTGTTCATG
>PYVH01000333.1 GCA_003030785.1 Marinobacter sp. B9-2
GGGCCTGGGGTTTCACCCTGAACCGCGTCTCCCTGTTTGCGCTGATCTTCTCCATCGGCATTCTGGTGGACGACGGCATCGTGATCACCGAGAACATCAACCGGCGGATCCAAAACACCCGGCGGGCGGTGAAGGACATTATTCCCGTTGCCGTGGACGAGGTGGGCACCCCCACCATTATGGCCAGCCTCACTATCATGGCGGCGCTGATTCCGATGGCCTTTGTCAGTGGCCTGATGGGCCCTTACATGAGCCCGATTCCGATCAACGCCTCGGCCGGCATGGTGCTGTCCCAGATTGTTGCCTTTGTGGTGGCGCCCTGGCTGGCCTTCCGGTTGCTCAAGCACAAGAAGGGTGAGCAGGCCGCCGAAGCCGAGGAGGCTTCCAGCTCGGCGGATGGCGTCAGTCCAGTGTCCCTGCGAATTTTCCGGACGGTGCTCGGGCCCTTCCTGGGCGATCATCCCTGGCGGCGTCGTGTGCTGGCCCTGGGCGTGGTGGGGCTGACCCTGGCGGCCACGTCGCTGCCGGTATTCCAGGCGGTGATCCTGAAAATGCTGCCGTTCGACAACAAGTCCGAGCTGCAGGTGGTGGTGGATATGCCCGAGCGCACGCCCATGGAGCAGACCCAGCGGGTGTTGATGGAAATGGGCAGCTATCTGGAAACGGTGGATGAGGTGGCCAACTGGCAGACCTACGCCGGCACCGCGTCGCCGATCAATTTCAACGGTCTGGTCAGGCAATACTACCTGCGTGGCGACCCTTACCACGGCGATATCCAGGTCAATCTTATTCATGAGGAGCGCCGGGAACGTCAGTCCCACGCCATTGCCCAGTCCCTGCGGGGGCCGCTGACCGAAATCGGCAAGCAGTACGGC
>PYVH01000035.1 GCA_003030785.1 Marinobacter sp. B9-2
TGAAAAAAGTGGCTCAATACGATTAGGGCAAGTGGGTCGATTTAACGGCGCTTACTATGCTTCACTAGTAACGCTACGTCCTGAATGACGATAACTGGAGTGTCTGACCTCACTAGAACCCCATAACTATGCTCTTAGTTGGGTATTCGTTACCGAAAGAATTTTTTAAATCAATTTAATTCTTTTAGATAAGCATGTGGGCCGCTACTTCGATTTTTTAATGAAAAACCTTCTCCTTTTATGTTCAAAGAATGAGTTGATACAACTGAATTTCTTAGTAATTGCCGATCAGAAGCCAAGCAGCACGGTTTTAATAGTTGGCCACTCGAGCTTTTGAAAAAAATTTTAATCGTCCATTTTGTTGCGTTTAATGATAAAAAATTATTAAGGTCAATAGATTCATCTATACCGGAGTCGTTAGAGTTTTTACCTATTAAAGGACGCATTAAACTATTTGCTTCCTCAGCTTAAAAAACCAATAGTAGATTGGGAAGCCATCTCCTTGATTTTTTCCCGAGCCATCGAGCCTAAGTCCGCTTTTAACTCTCGACATGACATCAGTCTATTAATTTGAACACTCATGTCGATAAAATCATGTTCCTCTACTAATAAACCGTTAACATTGTGTTTGATCGTTTCTGATATCCCTTCGTGGCGGGTGGCAACAACAGGAATACCCATGGCCATGGCTTCCATGACGGCGACCGGATTTCCCTCCCTATCGCCATTTTCTGCAATTATCGAATGTTGGACATAAATGTCCGCAGAGGTTAACAATTTTTTTACATCTTGATGACCTATTGCCCCCAAAAACTTAACATTCGGTATGTCAAAAGATTTGACGAGACTCTTACACACACCGAGTAGTGGCCCGTCTCCAGCCATCCAAAGTTGAGCGTCTTTATGAGTTTTAATTATTTCATTAAATGCTAAGATCGTCAGCCAAGGGCCCTTTTTCTCGACAAATCTGCCCACGAAAACGAGTTTATTAAGTATAGGATTCCGTGCCAACGTAAAAAATTCGGCATTGGGAAGACATGGACGCACGATGAGTTTTTGTGGATCACAGCCTAAATCTATTATTTTCGATTTCATAGAGCGACTAACGCAAACCACCTTCTCGCAATACGAAAACAATTCTTTGTACCCAGAACCAAACTCTTTTATCGTATCAATTTTGAATGCATCGTAGCCATGAAAGTTCACGATGAGTCTCGTATTTGTTGCTCGACAAGCCTCAACAGAGCCGACACCAACAGGGCCAAATTCAGCATAACATATAGCTATTCTATATCTTTTAATTAATTGGCGAAGTAGAAAGGTACGACGTTTCTCTTTTCGGAAAACTAAAGATCTAAGCTTCCCAAGCAGTTTGTCGTAAATTGCACAAAATCTAGCTTTCTTAGATTTATCGTCTACGAGGAAAGGCGTCAAACCACCATGAAAAACCATCGTTTCCGTTCCGAACGATGTAATGTGCTCTTTTACGAAAGTTTCTGATGTCTCTTCTAAAGATGAGACGAGTACTGCAATCTTCAATTAAGCACTCCTACTTTCGAAACATTTTGTACTCATCACAATAACCCTTAAGATGACTAATTTTCCATGAAAATTTATAGCGCAACGCCGGATTGTAAAAGAATACCACTCTAAGGCAATACATTTTCCAGATCTTTTTCAATGCCCATCTTGGAAACCCATTAAGCTCAGGAACAATAAATTTATTACCACCTTTTATTTGGTGCATTAGAAACGATCGACCTGCCTTATAAGCCCGTTCCTCAATCCATTTTTTACTCGCTTGTTCTGGCGAAATTATATGAAAAACTTCGTTGTACTCGTCAAAATAAGCTCTATGGCCTAGCTCCCTTAGCCTATAAAGGATCTCAGTTTCACTTCCCATCATGTAGTTCGCACCATTTGGGCCGATATCTTCATTAAACCTTATCGAACCTAAAAATATATCTCGTCGGATTGCCATGTTCGGTCCATGAATTTTTACTGGATCAATAAGTCCTTGACAATACCCCTGTTCCTTGGGCGTTATAGCGTACGCAACAACTGTATCAATTCCGACCAGAAGACTTCGAGGAGGTTCTTTTAGCCAGAAGGGTGCAACACCGCCACCGAAGATGGAGATATCCGAAAATTCTTTGCTGATTGCTGAATAACGAGTAAGAAAATTCTGTGGGAAAATTACATCATCGTCGCTAAAGATAATGAGATCACCTAGCGACACTTCGTTGTTAAAAATCTTATTTAAGGCGGCATTTTTTCCTTGTTTAGTTTCGAAAAGCACTAATTTTGGACAAGGGAATTGAGCGTTATCGAGAATTTTCTGAGTATCATCATTACTATTATTGTTAATAATAACAATGTTCACCTTCAGGCCAGTCGGGATTATAAGGTTGTTAATGCTCTCTATAGTCCTCGGTAAAGTTTTACCACCGTTAAAAGTAGCTATTACTAAAGAAATATCATAGTTCATCCTAAAAATCCTTCGCGCTCAAAGACTTCTTGATAAACCCCAATTGTTTCCTGCGCTGCCTTACTCCACGCAAACTTCTGAATGTGGAGGTATCCATTCTTCACTAGTCGGTCCTTTTCTGTCTGATTGAAGATTAGGTCCAATATTGCATTAGCAAGGTGTTCACAATTAGAAACATCTACCAGTACGGCTGCATCGCCTGCCGCTTCAGGAAGGGAACTATTATCTCCAGTGATAACTGGGACACCAAACGACATTGCCTCCAAGATTACAAGACCAAACCCTTCATATAGGCTCGGATAAACGAAGATATCGCAAAGTCGATATAAGGCTACTTTCTGATGCTGATTAATATATCCAAGGCAAAAAACCCTATCCTCGAGGCCTAGCGATCTTATTAGATCGTCTACCTGACCCTGATCGGAGCCAGGAGCACCTGCCAGAACAAGGTTATGGGAAACCAGCTTCGAAACCCTCCCAAATGCTTTTATAAGGGTTGGAATATTTTTCCTCGGTTGGATCGTGCCCAACGACAACAAAAACGGCTGCAGCCGACGTATCTCATCTGGGATATCTGAGAAATTATTAGGCCTAATTTTTTCGCGGAGCGTTCGTTCGAACCCTTGATAAATTGTGGCAATCTTTCGTTTAGAAAAACCTTGCTGAACACAGTCCCGAGCAGTTGATTCAGATATTGCAATTACCTTTACAGCTTTACTCATTGACTTAAGAGTTAGGCGTCGTAAGTAGCGGTCAAAATCGTATCCATGCACCTCCATGTAAAAGTAGGCGAGATCGTGAATCGTCACCACACAAGGAACCTTTGTCTTACTTGGAACCATGTGATTAGGCCCATGAAAAATGTCGATGCGATCAAGCCAGATACGTAGTGGCAAATAAAAATCCCACCATATCCGTGGATGGTTATCAATCCACGAAATTGGAAACCAAATCGGGCGTTTTCTAACTCTATTAGACGCCACTAACCAATTAAGATCATGCTTATAAAAAAGATTATCTCTATAATATAGGTAAAATATAATATTTTTATTTTCTCTCAATAGAGCATTTACTAGCCCGATAACATAAGACGAGATCCCAGTCTTCTGTTTGGCTGTTGCTGCTTCCACATATATTCCAACTCGCTTCATAATAACCTATTTATACTTTTTTTAATTTTTCCAAAATGCTACGCCAGACTTTAGAACTGGTAAAAACGACAAAGATCACATCATCTCTCTTTTTCATCCCAGCATGATACATAATAAATAATAGCAATAAAGAAAGTGAAATAAATAAAACTCCACTTATAATTAACTGTACCACTTCGAGGGACATATCCTGCACAATAAATTGACAAATCTTTGCGATCGTAAAAATAAAGATGGTATAAACAATCATTATATTTATCTGACTTAAGAATTGCCTTTTCGCGCCTAGATTTCTTGCAACAATTAGGGAGAAAATGAAAGCCATTATAAATTCCGCTACAACTTTTCCCAAAACAAATATTGTCAGCAGCGAATCTTTCAACATGAATAGGACTGCTACGACAGTCAAAGAACTAATCACATCATAATAGAAAAGGAACTTCACTTCACCTTTCGCCGTCAAAATTGTAGATGGTACCCTCACCACTTCGTTGCTTATCGCAAGCAATGCCATCATACCAAATATTAGGTGATAGTCGATCCATTGGCTGCCAAGCAGCAGACCAACGATCTGCTCACTAAATACATGCAAATAAATGGCAATCGGAACAACTAGAATTGTTAAAACAATCATAACCACGTTAGCTTGGCGTAATAATTCCGTTTTATTATTCTTTTTCTTAGAAAAAGTAGCTAGCAAGGGCGCAAGCGCAGGCTGAAGTAATTCAGTAGTTGGCATTGATGAAATATATTTTGAAATATGGTAGCCACCCATTGAGCTTAAAGAGTAAAACTTTCCAACAAGCAACATGTCAGATTGACTTCTCAAATAACCAAGCACCTCTTTCAACATCATCCATTTTGAAAAACTCCATTGCTCATGAATTCTTTTTAAAGTTAATTTTGGGAAACGAGGCAGAAAAATGTATGATAGTGCGCACCTTGATATGCTTGAACCGACCTGACCTGCGATTAACGCCCAATAGTTTTGATATATCAACGCGAGAGATATGCTGATAGTTATTCCTACAAATTTTGTTATAACCATTATTTTGGCCACATACTCATACCTCTGATCTCTTATTTTTATTAATAAATCAGGGCTACTTAATGCCATTATCGGTGCACACAAAGACATCGCCATTAAAACATCAGTTAAGCGGCTGTCTTCATAAAAATTGGCCACCAGAGGTGCCGCCAAAAAAATCACTAAAACAAGCGCCGATTTTAATAAAAGATTTAAAGTCCAAGCTGTGTTTAGGTCTTCATCGGAAACTTCTGTTTTATGAACTATATACTGTTGAGCGCCTGATTGTGACAATATATCAATTAGCATTACGAAAAGCATGGCTATTGCTATGATGCCGAAATCCGAAGGTACTAAAACACGAGCAATGATTAATGTGCTGATAAGTCCTAATAGTCTTTCGGCCAAACGGGATCCTGTCATGATCGATGAAGCTATTAGGAATTTTTTTGCCTCTGAACTCATTTTTGGCCCTTTTTCGCCTGCGGTTTTAGGCCCTTCCCCACTGGCTTTTTTAGCCTTTTTTTAATCAGCGGCATTAAAATCCATGTTCTTATGTCATGTTTTTTTTGATTTCCCTCTTTGAGTATCTTTTCATTGATTTCGTTCAGGTCTTTTGGCCAATCTACAAATGGCATCGCATCAAGATAGGCTTCCTGCATCTGACCGGCTTTGTACCGGCAGATCCGATTGATATACAGCCTTATATCATCAGGGTTCCAGGGCTTCAGGCTTTCAAACCGGTAGCCCACGCCTTCTACAAACGTCACGCGGTGTTGGTAGTCGTCCTTGTTGTATTCAAGGTTGTCATTCACTAATTTTGTAATCTGGGCGTCTATCCAGCTCAACCCTACAGGCAACTGAATGTTCTGTTTAATTAGCCTCTCAAGGAACTCATCATTCAGGCCATATAGGTTACCGAAAAGGCACGAATACCGTGTAGCAAGCTCAAGGTATTGTGATAGGTTACGGCCGGTCTGCGGTAAACCAGTTACCGCGTTTTTTTCTGGTGTCGACACCAATTGATCGAATAGTCGCGGAAAAGCCTGTTCCGTGAAGATCACGTCACTGTCGACGAAGAAATGCACATCCGCTTTTGGCAAATGATGGTAGATGTACTGGTTCCAGGCATTGCATTTGTCACCTAGCGCGAGCTCGACCACCTCACAAGGGATAGCAGCGCCTTCCAACGCCGCGCTGGCAACCTCAACCGTGCGATCCGTGCATCCGTTTGCCACAACTGTGAATTTGGTTATGCGCCGATCGCAGTTGGCCAAGATGCTTTTAATCGTTTCCCTAATGGTTTTTGCTTCATTGTAGGCAAACGTAACGACCGAGTAGGATTGGCTCATATGGTTCTTCTCACTTGGTCAAACACCTTCTTTGCCCGTTCTCTGTGCCTGTCCCAGGTCAGCGTTGTAACAATATGCTGCCTGCAGGTGTTTTGCTCAAAAGCACCTTGATCCATGCCTTTTCGCATAGAAATAACTGCTTTCGCAATTGGCCCTGGGCTTGTGCAGTCTACAATCATTCCCGTTTCGCCTATTTTCATGGTTTCGGCAGTACCACCGGAATTACCGGCAATCACTGGCTTGCCGGCCGCCTGAGCCTCCACCAACACCATGCCAAAGCCTTCTATATCGTTTCCATCTGATCGGTTGGGCAATATGAAAACGTCACATTGCTGGTAACAGCGGATCAGGTCTTCGTCCTCGATTTCATCCAGGAACTGTACCTGCTCCTCAAGGCCAAGTTTGTGTACCTCGGCTACAAGGTTTGGGTAGTTATCGCCCTGTCCCACGATGGCGTAGAGGATGCTAGGTATTTCGGCCTTTATTTGTGGAATAGCCTCGATCATTTTGTCGTGGCCTTTACGGCGCTGGAGCCGGCCCACCGTCAAGCACACGAAACGGTCTTCCCAACCAACCTTTTTCCGGAAGGCCGGATCTGGCTCTGCGGGGCAGAAAGTCTGTTCATCCACGCCCGGATTGATCACTTCAATCTTCTTGGCTGGCACATGCCAGTGCTCCAAAAGAAGTGACTTGGTATTCTGGCTGTTGCAAATAAGCCGGTCGGCGCCACGCAAAACTCGATTCACTATCCAGGTAAGCTCCCGGCTTGTGCGTGCCACTTCAATATCCTCACCGTGGACGTAACACAGCAGAGGTTTGCGCAGCAGTCTGGCCAGAAGGAGGCCTATGAATCCTTCCGGGATGGAGCGCCCACAGTGAATCTGGCTTAAACCCGAAGGTTTCAATCGCAGAATACGCATCAGAGTCCGCGCGTAAAAAACGAGTCCGGTGACGCTCAACAGGCCCCAGCTTGGTGATGCCATTGCGGTCCTGTGTATGCGTTGGGGGAATTCTGCATCCACCCTTTGATCACCCGGATCGGCGTTATCCTGTGTCACGATGGTTACTGTGCCGGGCTCCAGCCTGCGGTAAAGTTCGTAAAACCAGCGGCCACTGCCCCCATGGCGGGGCGGGAAAATTTCGCTGAGTAGTAATATCGACATTCAATCAATCCAGAGCGTGAGCTGTTAACAAGTGGCCAGAGCGACCGGTGTTTCCGTCTGAGGCGTTCGGGCCTCGCTCCCTGACATGTAATTCTGCCACCAGATTTCATACATCAGCATACTCCAGAGCACCGGGGAATGATCGAACAATCCTCTCTGGTGCTGGTCCCATATCAGTCTTATGTGGTCTTTGCGGAATAGCTGGCTCAGGCCCTGCGCTTTTTCGAAAAAATGCGCTTCGGCAATGTCCTTTAATTCTCCCCGTAACCAGGCCGCGAGAGGTGTGGAGAAACCCATTTTTTTGCGGTTCAGAATTTCCGGCGGCAGTAGCGGCTCGAGGGCCTCGCGCAGCACAATCTTTTTGTCGCCCTTGTTGAATTTAAGCTCGGACGGAAGGCGGTTGGCGAACTCGATGATGCGGTAATCCAGCAGTGGCGACCGTAGTTCAAGGGAATTGGCCATGCTCATGCGGTCTGCTTTTACCAGTATGTCTCCGGGCAGGAAGGTTCGCATGTCGGTATACAGAATCTTTGCCAGATGGTCTTCGCAGTCACACTGGTTGTACACCTGTTCAGTGAGTTCACTGGGATGATAATCCGCAAGGTCCTTTCGGAAATCCTCGTTCAGCAGGAGTTGCCAGATGTGATCATCAATGAAGGTATTGGTTACATAAAAGGCCTTTGCCGGGTCCAGGCTGAGGCTATGCATCAAGGAACTTGCACGGCGCAGGAATGTCCCGGGTATTTTCCGCAGAGCGGGGGCCAGATCGCCCATAACCGCCCGCACAGATGAGGGAAACTTGTTCCGCAGCTGGTTCTCTCTCCAGTCGGTGGCGTATTTTTCGTAGCCGGCAAAGATTTCGTCGCCGCCGTCCCCTGTCAGGGCTACCGTTACGTCTTTCCTGGCGAGTTCAGAGACCAGAAAGGTCGGCACCAGGGATGAATCTGCAAAAGGCTCATCCAGGAACCGGCAGATATCCAACAGGCGTTCCGCAACGCCGTCTTCCACCGTGTGTTCCCGATGATCGGTCCGGTACTGCTTGGCCACGGCCTGTGCAAATTCGGTTTCGTTGAAGTCTTTCTCTTTAAAACCGATTGAGCAGGTGGTTACGGTATGTCCGCCCTTTGCCATCATGGCGACCACACCGCTTGAATCCACTCCGCCACTCAAAAAGGCACCCAATGGCACGTCACTAATCATGCGTTGCCTGGTGGCATCTTCCAGTAAATCCAGCAGCTGGCCTTTTGCATCCTCCATGCTCAGGGACTCAGGCTCGCCCATGTCCGGCGACCAGTACCGGCGCAGCGTTGTATTGCCGGCGCTAGTGCGGTGCAAGTGGCTGCCCGGGTCCAGTTTGTAGATGTTCTTGAAGATTGTTTTCGGGTCGGGTACGTACTGGTAGGCAAAGAAATCGTAAACCGCATCCGGGCGAATTTCCCTGGGTACATTAGGGCACTGGAGCAGGGCTTTCAGCTCTGAAGCGAACAGCAGTTGGCCGTCCTGTTCAGTGTAGTACAGTGGTTTCTTGCCAATCCGGTCCCGAACCAGGTCCAGGGTGCCGGCGTCATTGTCCCACAAGGCAATGGCAAACATGCCGTTCAGTTGCTCGATGGCGCATATGCCTTCCCTGGCTAACAACGCGAGCACTACCTCGGTGTCGGTCTGGGTGCGGAACCGGACACCCTGGCTTTCCAGTTTGTTGCGCAGGGCTTTGAAGTTGTAGATCTCGCCGTTGAACACCAGGGCATAGCGGCCATCGTCGGAGACAAAGGGCTGATTACCGGCTTCGGAGAGATCAATGATACTCAACCGGGCATGGCCCAGCACCGCGCCGTTGAATTGCTGCACTGCCTGGGCATCTGGCCCCCGGTGGCGTATCGACTCCACCATGGCCCTGGCCACTTTTAGATGGCTGTCAGACTCATGAGAGGTTGTGAATCCTGCTATACCGCACACGTTAACAATCCCTATAAACGAATGTGCTTTCGCACAAGTGGTCCGAGTACATTAACCAGCCCAAGGGGAAGACGGCGCCAGGCGCTCTCGAGCATCGGCCTGATTTTGCCCGGTGCACTGGTACCGGTTCCGCACTGCTCTATCCAGTTCTTCCAAGACAACAAATAGGGCTGCGCGCCCCACTGCTTTTTGAACCGGAAGGTGCCCTCCCCAAATGTAGACCGGCCAAAATCGAAGGTTGTGATGCCGTTGTCGGCGCAGTGTGCCAGGAACTCCCAATACAGCAGCATGTTCGGCGCCAGCCGGTTGTACTCGGAGAGCGACGAGGCCCAGGGTATGGCAGCGTTCTTTCCGTTTTTCAGCACAATGCCCCCGGCTGCCACTTCACCTTTGAAATAAGTAACGGCAACAACGGCCTGATCACCAAAGGCCTTACAAATGGATTGGAACAGGTTCTTGCTATGCACGGGCGAACCAAGCGCATGCATATTGCGGCTGAATACGTGGTAGAAATCCTCAACCAGCTTCTCATTGTTGCCGAGCTCTGTGGTGCAGCCGTTTTTCATGGCTTTTTTTATCTGGCTTCGCAGCTTCGGTTTGAAGGCTGCCATTTGCTTCTCACTGCCGGCTTCCAGCTCCAGGATCATACTGACTTTCTGGTTGCCAACCTCCGACGCCAGGATGTCGAAATCAAAGCCCATGCCCTGAGCTTCTCTCTGGCGAACTTCGAGTTCGCGGGCGGCCGTGGAGTCTGCCAACTCCCTCGCTTTTTTCGTCAGCAGCTCAACATGGACACCTGCACCCACGGCCCCGCCGAGATCACAGAAGGGTAAACTGACCAGGGCTTTTTTCCGGGTCAGGGGCTGCTCCATTAGTATCAACGGCAATACGGCAACGATTTTGCCTTCTTGCTTCACAACAATCGGATAGGGTTTATGGCCGTAGGCAGTCTCTATGGCTTCCATCCATTCAAACCGGTGGTACGGAGTCGCGGACTCTGCGCTGGCAACAAAGTCGTTCCAGTTGTCCCGTTCCTGATAATCAATCAGCGCTGCCTCAGCCATGGTTTTTGAGAGCCCCCTCTTCCCTCAGGCGAAGAGCCGCCTCAGTGATGGTCACTGGTTCCACCTCACATTGGGAACGGAGGAAGCCAACCACGCTCTCTATGCGTTTCACAAGCCGGTTCTTGTCCCTCTCGGACTGAACATAGCGAGTTGAACCCGGCAGAAGGCTGGAACTGTGCAAATACATATGGATCACCGGGCACTCTGCCTGAAGCATCTCTTTACACAGGGCAATCATGTCACGGCTGGTTGAGAGTTCCGGGCTGAGGTAGATTTTCCGGTGCAGCATCAGCGCCCATAGCACGCCGATCACATGGAATCGGGCCCAGGCCGGCTGCTCTAGGGTCTTGTGCAGGCGCTGCGCTTTGGTAAACGGCCGATGATTGAAACCGGCCGTTACCGGAAGTTCGATGAGTTCCGGGTTCGTCCCAAGATACGACATGGCAAGCGGCCAGCTGTCGTAATCAGCACAACTGAACCAGTCGTTTTCGTAAAAGGGGTAGATGCTGGAATCCACCAGATAGCCCTGCTCCGCCAGCGCCCGGAGGATGTCATCGTTGATACCCCAACGGCCGGAGCGGAAAGACGTGGGTTGGCGGCCGGTCAGTTCGGTGATCGTGCTGGTCAGGGATCTCAGTTGTTCGGAAACAATGTCGATGGGCAAATTGACAATGTGGGAGTCGGCCTCCGATTCAACCGGTACGATGGGTGGCGTTACCCAGGGGTGAAGGTGCGCCCCGTATTCGATTCCAGGGTTCGATTTATACATATCCGCCAACAGGTCCCGGGCGTGGGGATTTTCCATTACCGCGTAATCCAGAAAATAGCTGGTCTTGAGGCCCAGGTCATTCAGCTGGCCCTGGAATACCGGAAGATGGTCCACGTTTTCGACAGAGATAACCTTGTTCGGAAAGGGGCCATCCCAGTCCCACTCTTCTTCGGTATCCACACTCAGCACGAAATAGACTTTACGCATTGCTGACCACCTGTTTGGCGCTCAGGTTCTTGAACAAGGCGGCGTACTCCTCCGCCATTGCCGCGGCAGAGAACCTGGAATAAACCCAGGACCGGCCAGCTTCAGCCAGTCTTGTTCTTGTGTCTGGGCTTTGCATCAGATTAGCCCATGCCTTTGCCAGAGAGCCTGTATCGCCAAAAGGAACCAGCACGCCGGTTTCTTCTGGTTTCACGAGCACATCAACGCCCGGAATGTCGAAGGCCGTCACACAGACATTGGCGGCCATGGCCTCCATCAGGCAGCGCGGGATTCCTTCCAGGGATGAAGTGAGTACAAAAACATCAAATGCAGGAAGAAGTTGGAGGCGATCGTCCCGGAACCCGAGAAACTCCACTGCATCTGACAGCCCCAACTCGCTGGCCTGCTTCATCAAACGCGGTTTTTCCTCACCGTCGCCAATCAACACCAGGCGGGCATTCGGGTGGTCACCATGAAACAGGGCAAAGGCTTCAAGGGTTGCCGGCAAGTTCTTGCGGCCGATCAACTGGCCAATGTAGCCAATTATGAAGTCGGAGCAATCGCGGGATTTGGGATCAGCGATGGCTGCTTCAACCTCCGCCAGGTCCACGCCGTTATTGATCAGGCGAACGGATCGGGAATCAACGCCGTAATCGCGAACAACGGTTCTTTCGATATCTTCAGACAGGGGGCAAATCTGGTCAAACCAGTGAAAGGCCTTCCCACCGAGCCACATATAGGCTTTCAGGCGTTTGTCTTCGGCATTTTCAAAACCGTGGGGCGTGCATACAGACCTCACGCCCGCCAACCTTGCGGTGACAACTCCGACGATGTCTGATTTATAGCCGTGGGTATGGATGATATCTATCTGCCGCTCTTTGAGCAGCCGGGCAAGCCGGACTATGGCCAGAAGGTCGAACTTGGAGGACATTCTGAGGCGGTGCTTCTGGCCTTCGGGCAGTATTGAGCGTGTAAGCACCTCATCAGATGATTCGGGCTCGTCCGTGATCGCGATATGGTATTCAATATCATCATCTGTATTCGCCGAGACCAAGGCGTTGATCCAGCGCTCGGCACCGTAATATCCGGTAGGACAGATGAACTGCAGAACCCTGATACTCATTCCGTGAGCTTCCTCTTCAGCAAAAGCCGTGTACCCTTAACAGTACCTGCTGCGCGGGCCAGAAAATACACTGTATAAAAAAGTAGCAGAAACGGCAGCGGCTGGTCGTTTGATGGCTTGGTATACAACCTTGCGCTGTAGAGACAGGCCGGCACAATCAGCATGATCGCGCCTGCCGCCACCAATGACCGCGAATACGTACCGGCAACAAGCACAACAAATCCAAGCACCATCCAGAACGGCAACAAAATACTCGGCCATTCTCTGAGCGGCACCGTGCGACCCGCCAGCGATAGCAGGTTGTATTCAGAGCGCCAGATTTCCTTGGTGAACGTTTGCCGCAGCGATTTGTCTTCGCCCAGGTGCACATAGTGAGTGCGTGAGGTGTAATAGAGCTCACCAAGCCTGGACAGTTGTTCCGTATAGAAATAGTCCTCACAAGTTTGAAGATGCTCGGGAAAGCCCCCTATCTGCTCGTGGGTGGACCGTTTTACCAGAAGGTTCCGGCCGGGCAGAAACTGAACAGGCTCATCCAGGCTGACATTGCTGAGCGCTGTTCTGAGACGTTCTACCCGGCCGGCGCTTTTCGAGTTTTTTTGCATGGCGCTGACCAACACCCGATCGCTTTTTTCTCCCAGCAGGCCGGCGCAGACTTCCAGCCAGTCTTCTGCCAGGCCGATATCGGCATCCAGAAACGCAACCAGGGGCGCGCGCCCTACTGCCACGCCACGATTCCTCTGGTCAGAGATGGACGCTGCATCGGGCGCGTATAGAATGTTCAGTTTATCGTGTTCGACGAGCGGTAGCCGATGCTCGTTTTTCGTGACCACGGTTATACTTTCCACCTGCTCGATGCGGGTCTGGGCCAGAATGGACCGAACGGTTTCCTGGAGCATTTCCGGGCGACCCATGTGAGGGATTACAAAATCAACGGTATCCATTTGTCCCCCTCATCGCCCGCCCAGGCGGCCCTTGAGCCACGCAATTTCGTTGGTTATCGAAAAGTCCCGCAGGATCTTCCGGATATCCCGTAAAAAACGCTGCCTGACTCCTGATTTACTCACCCTTACCTGCTCCAGCGGCATCAGCGGGTATGGCGAACTGTCGCGTTCCAGACACCACTCACGAACACCCAGATTCTGAGCTACGATCGCCTGGATCCTGGTGGTATGGGCTTCAGGCGATTCTCCAAGCGTTTTTACACAATAGTCCCAGAACAGGTCTGCCCGTTGTTGGAAGGCTTCTGCCCTCGCCGTATTGAAATAGGCTCCGTAATACAGCACGTTGGCCTTTCTTAAGTCCTGTGCAGCCCAGGTATCCGTCGGGAACTCGAGGGCCTCCGGATTGGAGAGGTAGGTCTCTTCGTACTTCAGCACCCATTCGGCGTAGTGCAGGAATGTATGGCGGGCATAGGCATAATGGTGATCCGGCTGGTCGAGTTGCTCCTTTAGCAGGAGGTACCGGGCGAGTGATTGCAGAAATACGACATAGAACCAGTGCTCCTCAACGTTGGCCAGATCCCGGGCTGCAAGATCATCATCCGGAGACACAGTTTCGATGATGATGACGTGCATTTCATCCAGCAAACCGGCATCTCCCCCGATCAGGAAGGCATCAATGAGGGCATTTAGGTAATTTCCTGTGCCCCGGTCAAGGGGGTATTTGTACCCTTCCTCGATGTAGCCGACGTTGGTCATTTGTCCGGCTTTAAGATCGACCGTGAGCAGCCTGTGTAATCGGCCAAGCACCGTCGGTGAACCATTATAGAAACAGCGCACCCACTGGCTCAGCCCGATGGCTGCTTGCTTGAAGGTGTCGTCGCCAGACAGAAGGTATCGTAGAGCAAGCCCCGAAGGATAGCAGTGCTGGCCGCCCGGTCCCCCACCGCCTTGGTGCCCTTCATAGGCGTACTGATGGTCTTTCGAGTAGGTACGATGGGTGGCGGTAAGCGCGGGCAGATAATGATCCGTGTGCCAGAAGAGGCCGTTGTTGTATTCCGCTTTATCCTGATCGGTTTTATAGATGTCGATATCGACCACATGCTGCGCCAGATCAGACGCCAGTTGATGCCAGCGCTGGTCTCCGGTGGCCAGATACCTTAATGAAAATCCCAGTATCGGGTCGTACTGGTTGTTGTAATGGGAGACGAAGATTTCTTCGTCAGACGAATTCAGAGCTTCGTGATCGGCGTAGAGCTCGCCGAAATTCCGCCAGCCGTATTCATCACAGACTTCACGTTTTTCTTTAAACGAACCAGGCCCTGAAAGGTTGTTATCCAGCAGGTCGGTGAGCTCACTGGTTGCAACTACCTTGCGCCCCAGGATCACGCCGGTGTGGTCGATATAGCCAGGATCGTAGGTGAAACTGGCACAGGGAACTGTAAACCCGATATCACATTGCCAGGTTTTGGCTTCTCCAGGCTGCAGTTCGGTTTCCCTTGGAAACAGCCGCCAGGAAGTCTCTCTGGCTTTTACTTCAAGAGAGGATGGAAAATTTTCCCAGAAGTCGCCGGGGATCAGGTATCTCCGGGCGCTCGGGTTGTCGAACCGAACAATCGGGCTGGCACGTAAACCCTGGGCCAGGTGCCCACCCTCGTTATCAAAGAGCTTGAAGCCACGCTCGGGCACGGTTGACTGGCCATTCTTGTCAACATGAACCGGCGAATCCCAGTGTTTCCCGCCACTGCCATACTGGACTAACACACCCTCTGGATAAGACCGTTCAAACGCCGGATGCGCTGCCAGATCCTGGAGTTCCAGTCTGGTGTCGGAAGCCTTCGGGTTGGTCACTTTCACTGAAAAACTGTCGATGTATAAGCTGTTGGGATCACCCAGGTCCCAGCAACCATTGGGGTGTAGGCTGGCCCCGCGGTTATGCACTCTTGGCTTGAGCTCGATGTGTCCGGTTGCCGGCACATCGGTCACACGAAAGGAGACCTCCAGATCACGAATGCCCTCAACCTCGAACACCCACCGGTAGTCGGCACTTAGCCTTCTCCGCTCAACCTGGTTTTGTGCCAGCTTCAGTCGACGTTCAGCGCCCTCAACCGAAATCAGCAATTCTGCCTTGATGCCATTACCGAGAGAAACTCGGCATTTCTCATCGGCAAAATCTCCTTCAATGGATGAGGCCGGATGCTGCCTCGCCCGGCCCTGCCCCGATCCTCCGGTTTGCTGAAGAAAGACGGCACCGGACATTTCTCCGACAAGATCTACCAAAACCCATTTAACGGAGCCGTCGTGCCACCGGGTAATAGCGCGGAACTCTGCGTCGATTTTGTCCCCGCGTTCGGATGCCAGCTCAAGGCACTGCGCATCCTCACACACACCTTTCTCAATCGGGAGGCCAAAACGCAGCCACTGCAAAAGGTTGTGGGGGTTATTCACGGTGCCTGCAAATACGCCGGAGCCAGCCTTCATGTCGTGGCCCCCAGTGTTGATTCAGCGTATCGGCTCCGAACGACCTTACCGGGATTGCCCGCTACTATTGATCCGGGGGGAATGTCGTTGGTAACCACAGTGCCTGCACCGATAATGCAATCCCTGCCAACGTTCGCCATGATGATGGCGCCATTGCCAACCCAGGTATTTTCGCCGAGAGATATTTTGGTGAATTCCCCGCCCTGCAGGCGGATCGGGGTGTCCGGGTCATCAAACCGGTGCTGGTTCTTGCCACTCAAAAGGTGAACGCCGCTCCCGAGAAGGCAGTTACGGTGGATTACGGATAAGCCGATGTTGCATTGAGGCCCGATATAGATGCCGCTGTGCAGTTCGGTATCACGGTGGGAGAACAGGGTGCCAAACCCAATATAGCTGTCGCTTGCGCAATGGCTCATAGCGCAGCGATAGAAAGCGATCCTGAGGTAACTGCCTAACAACCCGGGAAACAGTGACACGGTCTGGGAAAAAGCGGCAAACAGGCTATCCTCACGACTTACAGGACGTAACAACCAGTAGAGAACAACCAACGGGCTCACAACAATGAGCGCCCCAATCCTGATTGTTTTCTTAGCGATTTCCGTAATACCCGTCACGCGCAATCCTTTACTTCTATTGCCTTGGCAAGACCCTGTAGCACACTGTCCCAGCTGTATTCCCGCTGGATGAGCTCTACACCGTTCAGCGACAAGCTGTTGTAGAGCGTTTCTGTTTCAAGAATCTTTTTTATGGCCTCAAAGAATTCTTGTTCAGTATCGGCTACAAGAATGTCTTCTCCCGGGGTTGCATTAATTCCTTCCAACCCGAGGCGGGTTGTTATAACCGGAAGGCCACATGCCAGAGCCTGAAGTATTTTATTCTGCACACCCCGGGCAATCCGAAACGACGCTACGAAGATGTCGGCTTTCTGATAGAAAGGCACGATATCCTCCACTAAACCGGTAACGGTAATGCCGGGCAATTTTCCCAGCTGCTTTATTCTGGAACTCGGGTCCATACCGGCAATGATGAACTCGGCATCCGGCCATTCTGCTCTTATTCGTTCCCAAAGCACATCGGCAAACCAGAGGACGGCATCTTCGTTTGGTTTGTAATTCATGACGCCTGTGAACAAAAACGTCGGTTTACGCGCAGCGTCCTCCTCGCGGACCGGGAAAAAAGAACTGGTATTTATCCCGTTAGCAAGCACACTTAGTTTCCGGTTTTCAGGCAGCTGCATGGAGAAGAGATCCACCTCGTTCGCCGAAATAAAGAAACATTCGTCAAACCGTTGGTAGCTTCTCAATTCTACCCGGTTGATGAGCCTCGCCTCCCGCCCATACACCAGTTTCATTGGTAAGCCGGAACTTGCCTGATACTGCCGCCATTTATCAGAGTCGAGATCCATAAAGTCCATAATCAAACGAAGCGGCGCTGGTTTGTCCCGCCCTGTTAATTCAGGATTTCGGAAAACATAAGGCGCCATTGCGGAGCCGGTGCACAGCACTGCATCGTAATCTCCGGAGCTCACCAGCCTGTCGAACGTTTTTTGCAGTCCGGCGCTGTAAAAATACGAGAGTGTCAACGCGTCGTTTGTCACCAAACCCCGCGCCAGCCTCAGCCACTTTGGGCGAAGCGGAAACATGATCGCTTTTATTCGCAGCCGCTCTTCCAGCGCTTTGCCGTAGCTGATTTCTTCGGCATGCTCATAAGGCGCCAAAACGGTTATTTCATGGCCGCAGTCAGCCAGATACTGGATCTGATGAAACGTTCGGATTTTTTCACCCTTGTTTGCGGGGAATGGTATCCGGTGGGACAGAACAACGATCTTCACATCAATTCCCAGCGATTCTTTATCGTTCTTGCGGCTCGCTCAGCGCGGAGTTTCCAGCGATCTTTCTGTAGTCCGGCCCGAACCAGATATTGATGTCGAACACCCAGTTGGCGCTTGTATCGTTCTTCGCCGCCCATGAAGTCGTAAAAGTCGTAACCGCGATCGAGATAATCCTCTGCGCAGAGCGCGTGGCCGAGCATACCGGGTTTAAGCCGGTTGTCCGTCTCCGATCGGATGCCTGCAAGATAGAAATAGACCCGGTTCCGGTAGAGAAAGTTGTAAAAGATGGCGAGGACCTCTTCGCCTGCCTTGAACACGATCAGATCCACTGCACCGGCGTTCCAGTTAGTCCTGATGAAGCTTTGGTGGAACCGCACGAAGTCCGGGTTGGCGAACCCGCTTTCTCCCGTTTTATCGCCCCACCGTGCGAGGTGGTTTGGCGCGATTGAACCCCATACAAGCTCTGCTTCTTCGTGAGTTTTCGGACGCTCCAACGTTACGGCGCCAATTTGCTCGTAAAGCCTCAGACTGCGACGAATCTGGTGCCTACTGTTTGCAGATAACGAATCGAGATAACTTTGCCCACTGGATCTGAGCGAGGACAGATCAATACCAAAACATGGTGCTTCCCAGCGAACATGGGAAACTAGACCTGAAGCCTCTGATATCGACTGCACGTATTCTTCATCTGCTGCGCCGATGACAAATTCATCCCAATCGGGCTCCCGCCGTTTTAGATGTTCCAGGCACGCTACCGCCACGGCGGATTCATACCCCCGGCCTGAAAGAAATCCATTGTATTCAATCCAGATCTGGTCCTCCGACTCCAAACCGGTCTGATGCAGATACAAACACCGGGAGCGAAGAACGGCATGTCTACGCTCAATCGACCGGACGACAATGCCCAAACCAACCAGTCTGTTTCCCTGTGTGACCCGCAGCACTTTAGCCTTCGGTTGAAAAACCGATAGCCACACGCCAATCCATTGCCATGAAAGGAATACGGTGTTGCTGGCCCACTGCTCGAGATCCCGCCATTCTTCAGCAAGTGCTTCTGGCTCAATGCGGGTCTCTTCGCAACGTAGTTCGGTAAGACTCGCAGCTTGCATTAGTGGCTTAACTCCATGCTTGCCGCTAACTCCCGGTGCCCATCAGAGAAAAGCCATGGGTCAGGACAAGGCGTAATGTAAACTGCTCTTGATCATTCCGTTCCAGCTTGCTTCGCAGGTAGGACTGGTTGAAGTCAACGCTGAACGATGTGTTCTCCGCCAACTGCCGGGTCCAGCGAGTGTTTAAGCTGTGGATCTGATCGATGATGGTACCCTCATCTTCGCCCGCGTCTCCCTGCCAGCTATAACCAAAACTCAGCCTTTGAAGAGACGTCAGCTGTACCCCGAGGTTAATTCCGGTCCGGTATTCATGGGTGGTAGCCCCTGTAATCTGCGACTCGAGCACGGAAGCCTCAGCCACGAGTCCCAGTGTACAAACGTCGCAAAGACGGGAGGTGTTGTGGGTTATCGAAACGGAGTCACTGACAACCAGATCCCTGATTCGAATGGAGTCTGGCAAAAAGTCCAGAAACTCCGGAATATTGAGGGACAGGTCGGTGGTACTGTCTGACAGACGGCGGTTGTATGCCACAGTGGTTTGCGATTCATCGGAAGCCCACGTGCGGTTCACGAAGCCCGTTCCCGCATCACCGTCGGATTCGGAACCATCAGCAAACTCGGTCTCAGAGCGACTGGTTCCTACACCGATGCTGAATGAACCGTTCTCCAGGGTACGGTTATAAATGACCTGAGCGGAATCTATTATCGTGTCCAGGCCGTCATCATCAGACCAGCTCCTGCTTCCTACCAGACTTGCTGAAGATCTCTCAGAAAGACGACGGGTAAGATCCGCTGATGCGGTAAACGACTCGCCTCCGTTCAGCTCACCTTCACCAAAGCTTTTGCCCGCCTGGCCCGAGAAACGCAATGTGGTTAAGTCGCCTGGAAAAAATCGGAGGCCCGCGCCAGCACTCAGCGTATTGCGGGTATCGTAGCTCGAAGGGTTTACAACGAAACCGGTGTCGTTTCGTACTGAGCTGACAGTGTGGCCCAGGTTAAAATCAAAGCGGCTTGCCGGATCAAAATGGACGAACCGCGATGCTCCGGTCACCGAGCTACTGTCGGTTTGTCCACCTCCAAAGGTATACCTGCGGGTTTCGAGCGTTCCCCCGTACTGCAGCTGCAGGGAATTTGCCCCGCTTTCCAGGTTACCCCCGAGGCTTCCGGAAAGACCGACACTCGGCTCGGTATTGGTGTCTGTGCCCGAGGCCGTATCTGTTCTGGTGTGGGTCAAGCCGGTGAACACCGAGCCGGAGCCGTTTATTGCAGTTACTTGATCGCTCAGACCCTGCCCTGAAGCGTTTGCGCCCATCATGCATAAACCAATCAAAATGGGTGCCTTGAGCCGACGTGCCCTGTCCACTCTGAGCTTCATGACTTTACTCCTGAAAAACCAGACCAGAGAATTTATCGGAATCCAGAACATCTACCGACTCCGAAATTTCCTCACCAGTCACCTCTCCGAAAGGAACGCCAAAGACGACCTGATCAGCAAATCGCTCCAGAATCCGGGCTTCAGTGTTATCCCGGAAAGGTGGAGCGTTGATAATGATGCACCGGTCAGGATAGCGGGCTTTAAGTTCATTCATTAAATCCCGCATACGCACGGCAGCGAATAATTCAACAGCGGATGACACCTGGGTGCCTGCCGGAATAACAGATAGCCTGTCAACGCCACTGGGGTACAGGATGTCTTTGATCTTAAGGGACGAATCGGCAACGAAGTCAGTGACACCGGATGTCATCGGGCTGGAAACCAGATTCGCGAGTTCTGCATGATAGGGATCGCAGTCCACCAGGAGCGCGGAGGTGTGCGAATCCATGGCAAAGGACACCGCAACATTGAAGGCGGTTAAAATAGATCCGCCTTTATCGCCCAGGCTGCTGAAGAGTACCGTGAAGTTTCCCTCACCCGCTTTGTTCCGGAGCTGAATACGCAGCTCGCGATAGGCATCCATCACTTCTTTATCAGGCATGCCGGAGTAGATGATTTTGCGCTCTCGAAGCTGATCCCTGCTCCAGGGCTTCGGATTGCCAATCAGAGCCAGAGAGACAGACGAGTCATAGACAGTCGGGGCATGTTCTCCATCGTCTGTATCCATTCGTACCCAGTTAGGCTTCAGCCGGTCGGAACCGGCGAAAGGCCGTTCTTTCCGGAAATTTTCCTCCGGTTTGGCCTCACCACGTTTATGCTCGAGTTGGCGTTGCTCTTCCTGACTCTTCAGCAATGCATTATAAAGCTTGTTGTCGTCCATCAATTGGCCCCAAGACCAGTCAATTCCCTGACTCTCTCGACCAATTGGTCAGGCGCAATCCCCATAACGCTGAACAACAATACGGCTAGATAACCGACCATAAACACCGCCAGGATAAACAGAATAAACAGGACATCTTTTCTTAGAAGGCGGTCTTTCCAGGTACTACGGTAATGAGGAATCGTTGTAATGACAGGTATGGTCTCCGGCAGTGCCAACTGCAAAGCCCGGGGAGACCGCACCCGTTGATCAAACATAACCAGCATTGTCAGCAAGCCAAGAACGGCCGCACTGCCAAGGAAAGGACCTGCAATGCCGACCTGATATAACTGCAGGCCATCCCAGGTGGTGGGATAGGATGCCGGCTCCTGGATTTTGTAACTGACCCCCTCGCCCTGAACGTCAAGAGTCATTGACAGCCGGGCCTTTTCCCGACGCTGCAACATATCTTCGTAGACACCACGGGTCACGTCGTAATCCCGGGTAAGGTCAGACAATTCCGCCTGGTTCTGTGCGACTCGCTGGGACCGCTCGAATGCTTCCTCAAGCAGACGTTGCAGTGAAGCCAGTCGATTCTTCTGTACTTCCAGACGAGTCGTGCTTTCCGAGAGCTGTATTTTCAGGTTTTCATAAACCGGATTTTCCAGAACCTCGGTGACCGCACCCTCACGGGCGCCATCCCCTTCCGTTGATTTTTGCCGCTCCAGGTCTGCAATCTGATCTTTGATGCTGACCACATCGGGGTGTTTCTCATGGTATTTCAGCAACAGGGAATCCAGCTCCTGGTACATGGTCGCAAGACGTCTTTCGATTGAGGACTTGCCTGGATCGACTGTGATTCGGCGAACGGGCTCTTCTTCCTGCAATTGAGCGCGGGTCAGGCGAACTTCCGATTCGGTCTGCTGGATTTCAAGTTTCAGGTTTTCGATGTCCCGGCGGAGCGATTCGATCCTTCCCTGAACACTGCCTTCTGTACCGTCCTGATTGGCGGCCTTGAACTCCTTCAGCCTTTCCTCTGCTTCCTCAAGCTGTCGCTGATATGACTTGACTTGCGAATCGATGAACTCGAACGCGCCCTGACTTTCGGAGCGTTTCTTTCGCACCGTTCTCTCGACAAATCGATTCAGAACCGAACTCAGCACGCGGAAGGATTCATCAGGGTCGCCACTGGTATACCGCAGTTCCAGGAAGTTCCCGTTGGTAACACGCAAACGGATCTGGTTTCTTAGCTGGGAAATAATACCATTGCGTCTCTGGTCTGTTTCTCCTCCCATAATCAGGCCAGTATCGAGACCAACCTGTTCGAGGAAAGACCGGCTCTGGAGCATTTCGCGGGCTTCATTTATACGATCGATCTGGGTAACTTCGGCCTGCCCTCTCAACAGAGGCTGCAGGATATTCAATTGATCCGCATATAAAACGGCCTCCGAGGTGTATTGCTTGGGCATGAGGTAACCAAACGTCAGAACACCAGCGGTGACCAACATAAAGATGACAACAGCAGCGACACGCTTGCTGTAAAGTTCAAGCTTCACGGCCCGCAAAATATCCAGAATGAACTGGATGTCCATCAGAGCTCACCTCGGAAAAGATCTTTTCTTGGCACGCTGATTACATCTCCTGGCTGCAGGGGATGGTTGGTACGCATATCACCATCACTCAAGATTGCATCCAGATCGAGCGAGTAGCTCTTGTATTCGCCATCAATTTGCCGATGAAGAATCGCGCGTCCACCCGCCCCAAAATCGGTTACTCCGCCTGCCATGAGCACTATGTCTAGCACCGTCATACCTGGCTGAAATGTAACGGACTGGGGTGAAGCAACCTGGCCGGTAACCCGGATGCGATTGCGGAACTCTTTACTCGCCGGGCTGGTGACCATGATGGTGACTTCTGGAGTGCGAATATACTCGCCTAGCGCAACGCTGATTTCTGAAGCCAGCGCTTCCGGCTCTTTGCCTTCGGCTTTTACGTCTCCCATAAGGGGCATTGATATAAATCCGTCAGGTCGAACAACGATGGATTGTCCCAGTTCCGGATTACGCCAGACATGAATCGAAATGGTATCTCCAACGCCAATCTGATACGGCTCCGGCTCCAGCTCGGAAACCGGCGGCATTTCAGAAGAGGACGGAAGGCCGGAGCACCCCCCCAGAACGAGGACAAGCGCTACTATCATTACCTGCCGCAAGTAACTGAACGTACACATAAATGCTCTCCAAATCCCTGTTGTTATACTAGTCATCATCAGCGCACACCCTTTCCAAGGAGCACTACCTCAACGGTTTGAATCATGATCAAAAAGTCCATTACCAAACTGTGATTCTTGGAATAGTAGAGGTCGTATTCAAGTTTGCCTTTGGCATCCTCCACCGATGCACCATACGGATATTTAAGCTGTGCCCAGCCCATTAATCCAGGCTTCACGTAATGCCGTGTGTCGTAAAACGGTATTTTTTCCTTCAGTTCAGAGACAAACTCAGGTCGCTCAGGCCTGGGGCCAACAATGCTCATTTCACCTTTAATCACATTGTAGATCTGAGGAAGTTCGTCGAGTCTGGTATTTCTGATGAATGCGCCGACCCTCGTAACACGGTCGTCATTCGTAGACGCCCAACGGGCCTTACCGTCTTTCTCGGCGTCCTGCCGCATGCTGCGAAACTTGTAGATCCGGAATTCCTTCCCAAGCATGCCGACACGTTTCTGGCTATAGAGTATCGGCCTTCCTGTTTCCAGGAATACCGCCAAAGCCGTGAGTATAATGAAAGGAAACATTACTGTGAGTAATGTAAGGCTAATGACGAGATCCAGGAGCCGCTTGGCAAGCGCTCTGCTCTTAGATGCTTTGAACCCCTCTGAGAAAACGATCCATGAGGGATGGACCATGTCCAGTTTTGCCTTCTTTAATTCCCTTTCGTAAAAATCGAGGCCACTTGTGACTGCGATGCCCCGCAGCTTGCACTCCATCAATTCAGGTACCGGAAGCCATCCTCCTTCGGCACGACGGCGCTCCTGCTGAACCACAACAATTTCTGAGACCTTGTTCTGGCGGCAGAACTCATAAAAATCTCGCGGTGTCGGGAGAAGTTTGTCGTCCGCAACCGACCGGGTGGGAGTGTCGGCAATGCAGCCAATAATCCTTACACCCAGCGCCTTCATGTTGGTTTCATATTCCTCAAGCAGTGAGGCAGCGAAATCTCCCGCGCCAAAAATAACTACACGACGCACAACCTGTTCCGAGTCCACAATCCGGAGAAATACAAGGCGAAGCAGAATCACCGCCAGGGATCCAAGAATGACAGCCCAGAACAGGTTGGCACTGCCCGGATCCGCTGAGGGCATGACCATGTAGAGCACGGTCAGCCCGATCCCACCTACAAAACAGTAGGCTACCAGGGTGCGAAAAAACAGGGAGGAGAGACTTTCGTGGACCATGGCCAGATAGCCACCCATCGCGAGCGTGCCACTGCTGAGAATAACGGCGAAAAGCAGCGCAGACACCAGATCGACAGACATCGGTGCGTGATCAATGCCTACGAGGGTCAGAAATAGGGTCAGTAACGAAAAAATTGCAAAAAGAAGCCCGAACTCCAGTACAGCCAGTACCAGGTAGGGTATGTGCAGGTAATGTTTCCGGAACCGTATATATGACACGCTGAACATCCTTGTCGTCTGCTCGACAATCAGCGACAGACCGACTTCGAATTCCCCGGCGACAAACCACCTTGGGTCGCCGACTCCTGATCACTCACTGTGCATTCTGCTCTCAGCGCAATGCAACCTCAACACGATTGTATCTTTATGTAACACACTTTTACATTCTTTTATGATTCGGTTGATTTTTGACACCAACTAAAATTGTATTTGAGGGATAGCTGAGTGAAAATCGTCCTGTTGGTGTTAAATTGGGAAGGAGTACCCATGTCGAGCCCGGAAGCAAAATCGCCCTTGCACGCAATGAGTATTGATGTGGAAGACTATTTCCACGTTGCAGCGCTCTCAGGGGTTATCAGTCCCGAACAATGGGGCTCGCTGCCAAGCCGTGTTGAGCAAAACACCGAACGTCTGTTGGGGCTCTTTGACAGCCACAACGTCAAGGCAACGTTTTTCGTTCTGGGTTGGGTCGCTGATCGCTTTCCACAGCTCATCAGAAAATTGGCGGACCACGGCCACGAAATCGCTTCTCACGGGTATAGCCACCAGCTCGTTTACAACCAATCTCAAGAGACGTTTCGGGAGGAAACGCTTCGCTCCAAGAAGCTCTTGGAAGACATTATCGGCCGCGAAGTATACGGATACCGGGCGGCCAGCTATTCGATCACGAGAGACTCTCTGTGGGCACTGGATATTCTCAGCGAGGCGGGTTTTACCTGGGACTCGAGTATTTTCCCGATCCGGCATGACCGTTACGGCATCCCCGGTTCGCCTTCAGCGCCCTACTCCATCGAAACGGCAAACGGAAACATCATACGGGAGTTTCCCCTGACAACCGCTAATGTGATGGGAATTGCGATACCCGCAGCGGGTGGTGGTTATTTCCGCCAGTTTCCTTATCCGGTATTTCGATATCTGTTCCGCAATGCCTCAGGTTTTGGGGACCGCCCCCAGATGTTTTACCTGCATCCCTGGGAAATTGATCCGGACCAGCCGCGTTACAACAATGCAAGCTGGTTCTCCCGCTTCCGCCATTACACCAATCTTGACCGCTGCTATGGCCGCCTGGAACGACTGCTCCAGGATTTCCGGTTTGGTACTGTAAGCGAAAGCTATAACGCTTACGAGCCTGATAAAACCCTTTTGCGAAGCAACCAAATGATCCGCCTGGCTTAGGCGAAGGACAGGAACTAGAGATGTATCTGGAATTCTTCGGTCTGCACAGACACCCGTTTCGCATCACTCCAGAAGACGATTTCATTTACATGAGCCAGCAGCACTCACGGGCTTATGTCTACATGTCCTCTGCCATATGGAGTTCTGAAGGTTTTGTGGTGATCAGCGGGGAGATCGGCTCCGGTAAGACGACCTTGCTCAAGAAGACTATCCGCAACCTTGAGGGCGACTTAAAACTCCTTAATATTTCCTACACAAACCTCGAATCAAAAGATTTGTTTGGTCTTATCCTGCGCAAGGCCGGCATGAAGATCGAGGATGACAGCAAAGTCGCGATGCTGTTCCAGATCACAGAGTACCTTGAGGGCATGGCTGCGGCTGGCACCCCGGTTGTTCTGACCATTGATGAAGCTCAAAACCTGAGCCGGGAAAATCTCGAAGACATCCGGATGTTGACCGGCATGGAGAGCATGGGGGGGCCTTCCATGCGTGTGATCCTCCTCGGCCAGCCCGAGCTTAAAAAGGCGGTCAGCGACATCCCTCAGTTGTCACAGAGAGTAAAGCTTTTCTTCCACTTGGAAGGGCTGACCGCTGCTGAGACCGCCGAATATATCGATTACCGCCTTCTTGTCTCCGGACATGGCGGGAACAAGCTGTTTGACGACGATACCGTCCGTGAAATTCACAAGCTCAGCAAGGGCATACCGCGCCTGATCAACAAACTTTGTGACGGCATGATGATGTGCGCCTATTCAGAAGACCGGCCGTTCATCGATCCATTCGATCTGAAAGGCATTCGGCGGGATTTGTTGGGTGAAGATACATCTACAGAAGCGCCACGCAGACAGGCCACCAGACGACAATCGGGTGGCGGCGCAAAGGAAAGAAGACCACAAAACAACCCGGCGATGCCATCAAATGATGCCCTATCGCGTATTGCGACAGCACTGGAACGTATTGACTCCCGCCTGGAGCAACTGACGTCAAGGTCTACCGAAGAGTCGCGAGAACCCGCCAGACATCCGGACAATGTGAAACCACTGTCGCCAAATCGGAAATAAATTTCCGACATAAGGTCCAGCTACAAATTCTAAATCAATCCCGGCACTGACGCGGAGAGGGCATGCCTGATATATGGGGCGTGGCGGCGCGGCCCCGGGTTGTCACCCGGCACCTGATGTTTCTCAATCAGGCTGATCAATACATACAAAGCGCGCCATCGCTCGATTTGAATCAAGGCCCTCGATTAAGGGCCTTTTCATTGCCTGCTCAAATCACGAATAGCTCCATAAACTGATTTACCGGAGTTATTTCCAGTTGATTCTGATCCGTGCATAACCAGCCGATCTTATGGCATTGCTGTGCCGGAAAGCGGGTGGCAAGATTGTCACGAAACTTTTCCTCCAGCAGCGGAAGACCATCCGCCCTGCGACGACGGTGCCCAATCGGGTATTCAACCGCCACCTGTTCAGTACTGCTGCCATCCTTGAAAAATACCTGAATGGCGTTGGCGATGGACCGCTTGTCTCCTTCCAGATATTCCCGGGTGTATCTCTCATCTTCAACCACTTCCATCTTTTCGCGAAGCTGATCGATGATCGGGTTTCCCGCGTGAAAGCTGTCTTCGTAGTGCTCCGCTTTCAAATGTCCAAAAATCAGAGGAACGGCAATCATGTATTGCAGGCAATGGTCCCGGTCGGCCGCATTGGCCAGATCGCCCTTCTTTGAAATTATGCGAATAGCAGATTCGTGGGTGGTGATAACAATCCGGTCAATCTCGTCCAGCCGGTCTTTCACTTGCGGGTGCAGACTAACCGCGGCTTCGGCTGCGGTCTGGGCGTGAAACTCGGCCGGGAAGGAAATCTTGAACAGGATGTTCTCCATCACATATGAGCCAAACTCCTGTGGTAAAGAAAACTGACGCTTGTCTTCAGGCTTCAGTTTTTGGTCTTTGTTGGTTTTGCTGAACAATACGTCGTAGAAGCCCCACTGCGGCGCAGTTAAGGCGCTGGGGATGCCCATCTCGCCGCGCATGGCGATATCGGCAAGCCTCACGGCTCGCGATGTGGCATCGCCTGCGGCCCAGGATTTTCTGGAGCCTGCATTGGGCGCGTGGCGGTAGGTTCTGAGCGACTGGCCATCTACCCAGGCGTGGGACAATGCAGAGAGCATCTGCTCGCGATTGGCACCCATCAATTTTGCCGAAACCGCCGTAGACGCGACTTTTACCAGTACCACGTGATCAAGCCCTACCCGGTTGAAGGAGTTCTCGAGTGCCAAAACGCCCTGGATTTCGTGGGCCATGATCATGGCTTCCAGAACACTATGCATGGTTAGAGGCTCTTTGCCTTCGGCAACCTGTTTTTGCGAGAGGTGGTCTGCAACGGCCAGTATGGCGCCAAGGTTGTCAGATGGATGGCCCCACTCTGCCGCTAGCCAGGTGTCGTTGTAGTCCAGCCAGCGAACAATGCAACCAATATCCCAGGCGGCCTTGACTGGATCAAGCCGGAAGGAAGTTCCGGGCACACGGGCACCATGGGGAACCATCGTGCCCTCAACGATTGGGCCGAGATGTTTTGTGCATTCGGGAAAGCGCAAAGCCAGAAGACCACAACCAAGGGTGTCCATCAGGCAGAAGCGAGCGGTTTTCCAGGCTTCTTCGCTCGTTATTTCATAGGTCAGAACGTAATCCGCGATCTTTTGCAGGATTTCGTCATAGTCTGGGCGTTCGTTGAGATCGAATGTTGCTGACATAGTGGGAACCTCCTTGCCCCCACTATAGATTCCGTCAGAAGCTATCGCCAGGCCCCCTAACCCATATATGGTCTCCTCCCCGTTTGCAAGGTCTCAGCACTCAATGTCAGGGACAGGTT
>PYVH01000334.1 GCA_003030785.1 Marinobacter sp. B9-2
GCGGCCCAATCTCAACAGTGGCCACGTCTTTCAGGAGCACGGGGGTGCCGTTGTCATCGAGCCCCAACGGAATCGACAGCAGGTCCTCACGGGACTGGATGTAGCCGGACGTGCGCACCATGTATTCCGCCTCGGCCATCTCGATGACCGAGGCGCCCACTTCCTGATTGCCCCTCTTGATGGCGTTCTGGACATGAGCCAGGGGAATTCCCAACGCCCTGAGCTTTTCCGGGCTGACCTTGACCTGATACTGCTTCACCATGCCACCAAGCGCGGCCACTTCGGACACGCCTGGCACTGTTTGGAGTTCGTATTTCAGAAACCAGTCCTGCAGGCTGCGCAGCTGGCTCAGATCGTTGTTCCCGGTGCGATCCACCAGAGCGTAGAGGTAAACCCAGCCAACCCCGGTTGCGTCCGGCCCCAGTTGCGGGCGGGCCGAGTCTGGAAGGCTCGGGGCCACCTGGGACAGGTACTCCAGCACCCGGGAGCGAGCCCAGTACATGTCGGTGTCTTCATCGAAGATCACATAAACGTAGGAGTCCCCAAAGAAGGAGTAACCCCGGACCGTCTTGGCACCCGGCACCGACAGCATGGCGGTGGTCATTGGATAGGTCACCTGGTCTTCCACCACTTGTGGTGCCTGGCCCGGAAAGCTGGTTTTGATAATGACCTGCACATCCGAAAGATCCGGCAGCGCATCTACCGGCGTCTTGCTCAGCGAGTAGAGGCCAAGCCCTGTAATAAGCAAGGTGGCCAGCAATACCAGAAATCGATTACGAACAGACCAGTGAATGATGGCAGCGATCATGATTCGCCTCCGCCATGATTCATGGAACTATGGTCCATCGCCTCAGGTTCGCTTTTGGGCTCCGCT
>PYVH01000335.1 GCA_003030785.1 Marinobacter sp. B9-2
CGCCAGGGTGTAACGGGATGAATGGTCCGGTTCCGGAGCTGACGCACAGCCGCCGAGTATCATCGCCGCAACGATTGCCAGCAGGAGAAAAAATGAGGGCTTGCAGTTCACTGTCTGGAGTTCCTCTTGACCACATTGGCCACCGAAATCAGATTCCCGGCGGCCTCCCCTTCATTGTAACGGGTTCTCCGCCGGAATCACCATTACCCGGCCGCCATGATTGTAAGAGCCCGGTCAGGCACCAATCATTCGCCGGTGGGTGTGAATGGACATCAGAACGCCAAACGCTGCCATGAGCGTTACCCCCGAGGTTCCACCGTAACTAATCAGGGGCAAAGGCACACCAACGACGGGTAACAGTCCGCTGACCATCCCGACATTCACGAAGATGTAGATAAAGAATGTCATGGTGAGCGCGCCGGCCAGAAGACGACTGAAGGAATCCTGAGCCGTGGCGGCGATGTACAGACACCGGAGGATGATCAGGAAATACACCGTCATCAGGATCAGCATACCCACGAACCCGAATTCCTCCGCCAGCACCGCAACGATAAAGTCGGTATGGCTCTCTGGAAGAAACTCAAGGTGTGACTGGGTCCCCTGCAACCAGCCTTTACCATCCACTCCTCCGGAACCGATGGCCGTCTTGGACTGGATGATGTTCCAGCCGGCCCCCAGGGGATCACTTTGTGGGTCCAGGAGTGTCAGTACCCGCTGCTTCTGATACTCCCTCATGACGAAAAACCACATCAGCGGAGCCGACACAGACACCATGGCTACGAAGGCGGTAATCAGTTTCCAGCTGATGCCGGCGAAAAACACCACGAAGATGCCAGCCATGCCCACCAGCAGCGAGGTGCCCAGGTCTGGCT
>PYVH01000336.1 GCA_003030785.1 Marinobacter sp. B9-2
GGAAACAATGCCCATACCAGTAATTACAACACGACGCATCTTGTTAACTCCTAAAAATCATCGGTCGAGGTGAACATGCCAACCCGCAGGTCTTTGGCAGTGTAGATTTCCCGGCCGTCTACTTCCATCCGGCCATCGGCAATCGCCATGGTCAGTTTGCGCCTGATTACACGTTTGAGATCCAGGCGGTAGGTTACCTTCTTGGCACTGGGCAGAACCTGCCCGGTAAACTTCACTTCACCGGCACCAAGGGCACGCCCCTTGCCTTCACCGCCACCCCAGGCGAGGAAGAAACCCACCAACTGCCACATGGCATCCAGGCAAAGGCACCCTGGCATAACAGGGTCGTCAACAAAGTGAACCTTGAAGAACCAGAGGTCCGGGTTGATATCCAGTTCGGCTACCAGGCTACCCTTGCCAAACTCGCCATCGTCATCTGCGATATGCGTGACGCGGTCGAACATCAGCATCTCGTTGATGGGCAAACGCATCGAACCAGGGAAAAGTTCGCCATGGCCGCATTTGATCAGGTCTTCTTTATCAAAATGATCCGGGTTCATAGTGCCAGTGTCTCTGTTACAAAATGATTTCCTCATACTTTAGCTCGAATTTGCCGAGTGGGTATTGACCTTTAGTGGATGATTGCGGCCGGAGAGTTCCCCGATTTGGCCGGATCCCCCTGTTTGATGGTCATCAAGGTGGCTTTGCGGCCCGTTGAATACACTCTTCCCGAGTCTGTCTCCGTTTATCCGGAGCTCGATATTGGTAAGGAGGATCTATGTCCGGCAACGAGGAAACCATTGAAGGCAGCGTTCGGCGCAGGGGTGACCGGGTTATGGTTCACCTCGAACGGGAGATCGGGCATGGGC
>PYVH01000337.1 GCA_003030785.1 Marinobacter sp. B9-2
GATATCGATCGCGAGCGAGCAGCCCGCTACGGACTGAACATAGCGGATGTTCAGCAGATTGTTGCTTCGGCGATCGGCGGTATTAATGTATCACGGACGATCGAAGGGCTTGAGCGCTACCCGGTCAATCTGCGCTATCCCCAGGACTACCGGGATTCCCCAGAGAAGCTCGAGCAGTTGCCAATCGTTACGTCAACGGGGCAACGGATTGCGCTGGCCGACGTCGCCGATATTCGGGTTGAAGACGGTCCTCCCGCCATCAAAAGTGAAAACGCCCGCCTCAATGGCTGGACCTTCGTGGATATTGAAGGGGTCGATGTCGGCACTTATGTGGAGCAGGCCATGGCCACCGTGAACAAGGAACTTGACCTGCCTGCGGGCTATTCGGTTACCTGGTCTGGCCAGTATGAGTACATGCTGCGTGCCAAGGAAAAGCTCACCTACGTGGTGCCGCTGACGCTGGCGATTATCGTCATTCTGCTGTTCCTGAACTTCCGCCGTTTTGCGGAAGTGGGCATCATCATGGGTACGCTGCCGTTTGCCATGATTGGCGCAATCTGGCTGATGTATCTGCTGGGCTATAACTTTTCGGTTGCGGTCGGTGTAGGCTTCATTGCGCTGGCCGGCGTTGCCGTGGAGATTGGTGTGATCATGCTGGTGTATCTGAACCAGTCTTACGAGGAAATGTTGCAAACCTGTAAGGAGAAGGGGGCGACTCCAAGACGCGAGACGTTGCGCCATGCCGTGCTTCATGGTGCCGGATTGCGCGTGCGGCCTATAATGATGACTGCTGCTGCTATTATCGGAGGTTTGGTGCCTATCATGGTTGGCACTGGTACCGGCTCCGAAGTCATGGGGCG
>PYVH01000338.1 GCA_003030785.1 Marinobacter sp. B9-2
CTGATCCGCAATCAGCGCCTGACCGGCGCCGTACTGCTGGGCGACACCCGGGACGGCCCCTGGTACAGCCAGCGCATTCAGCAGCAGGACGATATTTCCCGCTACCGGGACTTCATTGCCTTCGGCAAGAACTACTGCGAGGCGGCGGCATGAGCCGCTCCGGAAAGAGGACAGACCCATGAGCAAGAAAACCCTGATAGTCGTCGGCAACGGCATGGTTGGCCATCACTTCCTGGAACAACTCTGCGCCAGCCCGGCCGCTGCCGATTTTGAGATCATCGTATTCGGCGAAGAAAAGCAGCTGGCCTATGACCGGGTTCACCTGTCCGAGTATTTCGGCGGCTCCAGCCACGCCGATCTCGCCATGGGGACTGGAGTGGTACACCGAGCAGGGCATTCAACTGCACCTGAACGAACAGGTAACCGGCATCAACCGGGAACATCGCACCCTGGAAACGCCCCGTGGCAGCTACCGGTACGACGAACTGGTGCTGGCCACCGGTTCCTATCCGTTTGTGCCCCCCATCGACGGCAATGATCGCCCACACTGCCTGGTTTACCGGACCCTGGATGACCTGGATGCCATTCGCGCCAGCTCGGAAGGTGCCCGCACGGGCGTGGTGGTAGGCGGAGGCCTGCTGGGTCTTGAAGCTGCCAATGCGCTCAAGAGCCTGGGACTGGAAGCCCACGTGGTGGAATTTGCGCCCCGGCTGATGCCGGTTCAGCTTGATGCCGATGGCGGCGCCCTGCTGCGCCACAAGATCGAGGAGCTGGGCGTTCAGGTACACACAGAGAAGGCCACCACAGTGATCACCGAGGGCGAGGATGCCCGTCTGCGCATGAATTTCAGC
>PYVH01000339.1 GCA_003030785.1 Marinobacter sp. B9-2
GGGGCGTGTATCGGTCTGCCTTGGTGACCGCTGCCTTGAGATTGTCCGGAACCAGCAGTTCCGGCACCCCACCGTAGAACGCTAGCATCCGCTGATGGGAGGCGATCCAGTCCGGCAGGCTCTGGCTCCAGGTGGCCTCGGCGAAGGTATAGCTGGACGCACCCAGCACGGCCACAAAGACCTGGGCCTTGCGCATCTCGCCAGTGCTGCGGTCCACCACCGGCACGGTGGGGCCGCAGTAATCGATAAAGATCTTTTCACCGGCCCGGTGGACCTGACGCATGCTGCGTCGCTGCCGGCCGCGCCAGAGCCGGTAGTGATGGCAGAATTGGCTGTACCGACGAGCCTTGTCGCCGTGGCGCTCTACGTACTCAGCCCAGAGCAGTTGCAGGGTCACGCCCTTGGTCTTGAGTTCCTGATGGATCTGGAAGTAGTCGGGCTCGGCAAAGCGTTCGGGCGTCGTCTTAGCCGGGAACAGCTGGGCCTCTAACCGTGCTTCATCCGTGCCTTCCGGCAACGGCCAGGTGATGCCCTGCGCGGTGGCCAGGCTGACGTACTTGCCGACCACGCCCTTGGAGAGCCCGCAGGCACGGGCAATACGCTCATGGCTCAGGCCCGCTTCGTACTTGAGGCGCAAGACCTCGATGATCTGTCGCATGGAAATCCTCGCTGCCGGCATCCGCCCTTCCTCGTGATGAAAAAGGAAGGGGTATGCCGGATAAAGTTGAAGAATTCCAGCGTGTTGGAAGGGATTCCGGAGGAACGTGACCGATGATTCCGGCATCGTGACCGGCGATTCCGGAAAACTACCCGAAATCGGTCACGATAAAACGGAATGAGCGGTCACGATC
>PYVH01000340.1 GCA_003030785.1 Marinobacter sp. B9-2
AGCAAGGGCGAAGTGGTTGGTGAGCGCCGCTTCCTCGGCCTTTACACCGCCAGGGTATACAACGAACGCCCCGACGAGATTCCGCTGTTACGTCGCAAGTTCCAGAGCGTGATGAAACGGTCCGGTTTCCTCCGTGACGATTACGCCGGCAAGGAGCTGGAGCAGATCCTGACGGTGTACCCCCGGGACGAGCTGTTCCAGATTGAGCCCGAAGAACTGCTCAAGGTGGCCAAAAGTATCCTGTATATTCAGGAGCGCCGCCGTATCGAGTTGTTCATGCGGGAGGATGTGTACGGCCAGTTTGTCACCTGTCTGGCGTTTTTCCCGAGAGACATATACAACACGGAACTGCGGCTTAAGGTGGAGCAGGTTCTGGTTGACCGGCTGGAAGCCGAGGACGTCGAGTTCGTGACCCACTTTTCCGAATCGGTATTGGCACGGGTCCAGTTCACCATCCGGGTGCCCCAGGTCGAGAATCGCCAACTTCCGATGGCGGAGATCCGGGAAAAGGTCATCGAACTTGCCCAGTCCTGGCGTGACGGGCTTTCCGAAGCCCTGAGCGAGGCCTATGGTGAAGAGCAGGGCAATGAACTGTATCGCCTCTGGGCGGGCGGTTTCCCACCCAGTTACACCGACATGTTCTCCCCCAGGCGCGCTGCCATCGATCTTGAGCACATTGCAGCATCGGCCAATAATCACGATCTGGCCATGAGCTTCTATCGGGCTCTGGAAGAGGACGAGAGCACACTGCATTTCAAGCTCTTTTACCCCGACGAGCCGCTGCCGCTTTCCGATGTCATGCCGATATTCGATAACCTGGGTTTCCGGGTTATTGGCGAGCACCCCT
>PYVH01000341.1 GCA_003030785.1 Marinobacter sp. B9-2
GGCCTGGCGAATCTGGGTGGCCAGCGGCGAGGAAATGGTCATGTAGTTCAGCTTCTTCGAGCCATAATGCACCGGCATCTGGCGGCCTTTGCCGTAGTCCATCTCGTTGCCGAACAATTGGTTCATGAATTCGTCGATGGTAAAGCCGCGGTAGGCGAGGGCGCCTTGCTCACGATACTGCGCCATGATCATGTCGCCATCATCCAGTGCTGCCGCACTGCCGATTACGGCAGCTTCTTCACCGGTGCACTGCATGTAAAAGCTCAGGCGGCCCTGCCGCTGGGCGGCCAGCATGCGCTCGTCGAGTATTCGGGTGGTGACCATGGCCCGATAGATGCGAAGGGCCTTGTCTTTGTCGAGATCAGGAGCCTTGGCGCTCTTGTAGAGCTTGCCGTCCTGTTTCAGAAGCTTGAACGTGGGAATCCGGAATTCCGCACCGTCGGTAAACACTGGGGAATACACAACTTTGGACTTTGTTGTTGTCATAATCCTCTTCCTGGGGTAGTGGCCTGAGGAACAAACACTCCTTGTGGGAGTGTAGTTAATGTCATTGTAGACAGCCTGGCGAAATCTGGTGTGATTCGTGCCAAGTGACGTTTACCTTAACGTAAACTGCGGTTTAGGGGTAGACCCCCGGATCGAGATTTTCCGGTTATCAGGGAACGCTCGCCATGCGTTTTCCGTGCCTGGCGAAGCGTGCTACCGTCAAGGTATACACTTTTTAATCTGATTCAGACATTTGACTCACGCGGGTAGGTTTTAATGAACGTAATCATCATTGGCGCAGGAATAATGGGCACCACCTTCGCCACTCTGGCGAAGGAGCTGGCACCGGAACTGGATATC
>PYVH01000342.1 GCA_003030785.1 Marinobacter sp. B9-2
CCACCAGTATGCGGGACTCATTCTTGAGGATGCCTTTTACAATGGTTTCTGCGGCTTTCTCGGGCGTGGTCATGGCGAGTTTATCGAAGCCTTTACGCTGGGCGACGGCGTTCTCGGACTTGCCCATGCGCGCTGCATTGGCAATGTTGGTGCGGATACCACCAGGATGCACACAGCTCACCGCCACCGGCTGGTTCTCCAGCTTCATTTCCTGGCGCAGGGCTTCGGTGAATCCTCGCACCGCAAACTTGGCGGCATTGTAGGCGCTCTGCTTGGGCACCCCGATCAGGCCAAACACACTGGAAACGTTCACCACATGGCCATCGCCCGAGGCAATCAGATGAGGCAGGAAGGCCCGGGTACCGTGGGCAACGCCCCAGAAATCAATATCCATGACCCATTTGAAGTCCTCGTCTGTCATCTCACGGACCGTGGCAGAGAGGGCAACGCCCGCGTTGTTGATGACCAGGTTGACCTGACCGAAATCTTTCACAACCTCCTCCGCATGGGCAAAGATCGCATCACGATCGGACACATCCAGCCGGTAGGTCTTCACATCGGCGCTTTTGAGCGCTTCCGCGGTTTCCGCGAGGCCTGCCTCATTGACGTCAGACAGCGCCAGCCGGCAGCCCCGGTCCGCCAGCGATCTGGCGAGCGCGCGGCCGATACCCGAACCGGCACCGGTAACAACGGCAACTTTATTCTTCAGATTCTTCATGGTCACAGACCTCTTAATTGTAGGCACATCAATTAAAGCAGATACTCTAACAATTGCCTGCCTGCGGGATATGGCTTTAGTGAACCAGGCCACATGGCATTCCGGCCACCCTCTGAC